>JACMKH010000311.1 GCA_014380205.1 Sphingomonadaceae bacterium | reverse complement strand
TCGGCCTGTTTTTGCGGGGTTTGCTGCGGGGTCGATTCGTCGGCGTTGGCGATGTCGAAGGTGGCCAGGGTGCCGCCCTTGAATTCGGCTGGCGCGAGGAAGTCCTCGATCACGGCATAGCCCTGGTCGAGCAGCGCGCGCTCGGCGGTGGTGCGCGCGCGGACGGACTGGAGACGGCGGAAGGCGGTGACGGCGCGCGCGGCGCGGAGGCGGCGTTTGTGAAGCCCGAGCCGGTTGAGCGCCGGATTCCCGACCCAGGGGTCGCTGAACACCTTCATCGAGGTGAAGATCGAGAAGACCATCGCGCGATTGTCGTTCCGCCGCGCGGGATTGCAAGCCCGCGCAATGCGGCTATGCCTCGCGCCATGGCGGAAGGGGCCCCTGTCAGGATCGACGCGGCGGCGCTCGGCGCGCGGCCGATGCGCTATTTCGACTTGGTGATGGCCGCGTTCGTCGTCGTGCTGCTGCTCTCGAACGTGATCGGCGCGGGCAAGGTCGCGAGCTTCGACATCCCCGGCTGGGGTCCGTTCGCGTTTGGCGCGGGGGTGCTGTTCTTCCCGCTCTCCTATGTCATCGGCGACGTGCTGACCGAGGTCTACGGCTATGCGCGCGCGCGGCGATGCATCTGGGCGGGGTTCGTCGCGATGCTGTTCCTCGTCGCGATGAGCGCGATCGTCGTCGCGATGCCGCCCGCCGCGAGCTGGACGGGGCAGACCGCTTATCAGGCGGTGTTCGGCCAAGTGCCGCGGATCGCGCTCGCCTCGATCGTCGCCTTCTGGGCGGGCGAGTTCGTCAACAGCTTCGTGCTCGCCAAGATGAAGCTCGCGACCGAGGGCCGCCATCTCTGGTCGCGGACGATCGGATCGACCGTGGTGGGGCAGGGCGTCGACAGCCTGATCTTCTACCCGCTCGCCTTCTGGGGAGCATGGGAGAGTTCGCTGGTGATCACCGTGATGCTCACCAACTGGGCGATCAAGGTCGTGTGGGAGGCGCTGCTGACCCCCGTCACCTATGGCGTGGTCGGCTGGCTCAAGCGCCGCGAGGGCATCGACGTCTATGACGCGCACACCGATTTCACACCCTTCCGGTCGGGCGTGTGAACGCCAGCGTCTTTCAGGACGCCAAGGTCTGGCTGATCGAGACGCTCGACCTGTCGCGCGACGCGCTCCACGTCCATATCGGGCTCGCGATCTACCTCGGCGCCGCGCTGATCCTGCGGCGCGGGCTTGGAAGCTGGCTGCCGCTGCTTGCGGTCGTTGTCGCCGCGCTCGCCGGCGAGGCGTGGGACTGGATCGATGACGCGCGGCGCGGCTACGAGCACATGGTCTATCGCCACTGGCATGATTTGGTGAACACGCTCATGTGGCCCGCCGTGCTGTTCGCGCTCGCGCGCTTCACACGCGTCTTTCGTCGCTGACATGCGTTGTCCGACCTGCATTTTGCTGCGAGGCGCAGGCGATGGCGACGATTGAACGGCCCAAGAACGCCGCGCTCGACGCGGTGCTCGCCACCGCGCTCGATGCGGTCATGGTGATGCGCATGGACGGCACCATCGCCTGCTGGAACGACAATGCCGAGCGCGTGTTCGGCTGGACATCGGCGGACGTCGAGGGGCGGCGAATGAGCGAGACCATCATTCCGCCACGATATCGCGAGGCGCACGAGCAGGGCCTCACGCGCTACCTCGCGACCGGCGCGGGCCCGGTGCTCGACCAGCGCATCGAGATCAGCGCGGTCCACCGGGCCGGCCACGAGCTTCCCGTCGAGCTTTCGATCACCCACAGCAACCACTTCGGCGAGCCGCTGTTCCTCGGTTTCCTCCGCGACATTTCGGAACGTCACGAAGCGCAGCGCCGGCGTGAGTTGATGATGGGCGAGCTCAACCACCGCGTGAAGAACATGCTCGCGGTGGTCGCCGGAATCGCGCATCAGACCGCGCTGAGCTCGGACACGATCGAGGTGTTCCAGCGGGGCTTTCTCGGTCGGCTCGAGTCGCTCGGCGCCGCGCACGATCTGCTGATGGCGGGCGAATGGCGCGACGAGGCCGCGCTCGCCGCGATCGCCGAGATCGCGCCAGACGTCGTCATGCTCGACATCAACCTCGGCCGCGGAATCGACGGCGTCGAGACCGCGCGTCGCATGCGCGAGGCGATGCCCGTCACGGTGCTGTTCGTCAGCGCCTATGACGACGAGGCGACGCGCGCGCGGATCGCCGAGCAGGTGCCGGGCGCGCATTTTCTCGGCAAGCCGGTGTTTCCGGGCGCGCTCGCCATGGCGATCGAGGCCGCGACGAAGCGGGCGCACTGACCTGGCGCTGCCGCCTTCAACCGAGCGCTTCGACCAGCCCCTCAAACAAACGCCGACCGTCGGTCCCGCCGTGCGCTGGCTCGATCATACGTTCGGGGTGGGGCATCAGGCCGAGGACGTTGCCCGACTCGTTGACGATCCCCGCGATGCCGCGCGCCGAACCGTTGACGTTTCCCTCATAGCGGAACGCGACGCGGCCCTCGCCCTCGAGCCGGTCGAGCGTCTCGTCGTCGGCGAAATAATTGCCGTCGTGATGCGCGACTGAGAGGGTGATCGGCTCGCCCGCGTCGAAGCGGCTGGTGAAGATGGTCTGGCTCGAGGCCACGGTCAGATCGACATCGCGGCAGACGAAGTCGGTCCCCGCGTTGCGCAGCAGCGCGCCGGGAAGCAGCCCCGTCTCGGTCAGGATCTGGAAGCCGTTGCACACGCCGAGTACCGCGACGCCGCGCTCTGCGGCCTCGGCGACCGCGCGCATGATTGGCGATCGCGCGCCGATCGCGCCCGAGCGCAGATAGTCGCCGTAAGAGAAGCCGCCGGGAAGCCCGATCAGGCCGACGCCCTCGGGCAACTCGCTCTCACGGTGCCATACCATCGCGGGCGCCTCGCCGGCGACCTCGCGCAGCGCGACGGCGAGATCGCGGTCGCAGTTCGAGCCGGGGAAGACGATCACGGCAGTCTTCATGGGCCTGCCTCGCGTTCGATCCGGTAATTCTCGATCACGGTGTTGGCGAGCAGCTTGCGGCACATCGCGTCGAGATCGGCGTCGCTCACCGCGTCGTCGAGCTCGAGCTCGATAAGCTTGCCCTGGCGCACGTCGCTCACCCCCGAAAAGCCGAGCGAATCGAGCGCGTGGTGGATCGCCTTGCCCTGCGGATCGAGCACGCCGCCCTTGAGGGTGACGAAGACGCGGGCTTTCATGGGCGGCTCCTGCGGGATGGCACTGCTATGGCGAGTGAAGCGCGATTCCGCAAGGCGGCGATCAGTGCCAGAGCCCGAGGATCAGCCCGTAGAGGGTAAACTGGAGCGTGACATAGCCGCCGTTGATCAGCCAGTGCGCGAGCGGGCGGCGCTCGAACAGATAGATGATGCCGAGGCTCGCCGCGACCCAGCAGAGCCCCGCCGACGCGCCCGCGCCGAGCGCGAAGGGAAGGGCGGGATCGGGGCCAAGGAACATCGCGAAGACCAGCGCGGCGATCAGCGAGAGCAGCGCGGCCAGGGGGAAGATGATCCCGGGCGATCCCGCCTTGAGCGCCTCTTCGGTGAGTCCGGTCGCGCGCCGCCATGGCTTGCCGAACAGCGGGCCGTACCAGATTCCGCCCAGCACGAAGGCCGAAAGCCCTGCTGCGATCACCGCGAGATAGTTAATGTCCATGATTTGCCCTCCCCGTTGAAGCTCACGCCATCTCGCGCTCGCTTGCCGCGCGCGCCTCGAGCATCGCGAAATGCTCGCGCAGCATCGCGACGCCGCGGTCGAAATAGGCGACGTCGCGGTGCGTGCGCGCCTGCATCACGCCGCCCTCCATCGTGGTGAGCACGAACTCGGCGAGCGCTGTGCGGTCGATGCCGCGCGGCAGGCGGCCGGCCGCCGCCGCGAGGCAGTCCTCGATCGCGCGCGTCCAGTTGGCGAAATTCTCGGCGAGCAGCTCGCGGACCCTGGGATCGGGCTCGTGGAGCTCGAGCGCGAGGCTGCCGATCGGGCAGCCATAGCTGCATTCGGTCGTCACGATGTGCGTGCGATAGAGCCCCAAAAGGGCGAATATCCGTGCGATCGGGTCCTCGACGCCGCTCCAGGCGGGGTCGAGCAGCCATTCGCGGATGCCGTCGCGATAGGCTTCGAGCACGCCGATCAGCACGTCCTGCTTGCCGGGAAAGAAATGGTATAGGCTGCCGCTGTGGATCTGCGTGCGGCTGAGGATGTCTGCGACCGAGGTCGAGTTGAAGCCCTTCTCCCAGAACAGCTCCATCGCGGCGAGAACGATCTTGCGGCGGGTGTCGTGGTTCACGGTACGGTCCTCTGCTGGAGTTGATTGAATAACCAATCAAGCCAGTTTGTCAACCCGTCGGGGCGGCTTTCTTCTCCGGTCGCCCGCAAAATTTGAACACGGCGTTTACCGCATCGTAAGCGTCGATCAGGCATGGTGGCATCGCCGCGAGGCATGGTTGGCGCGGCGTCCGCGGGGTTGGGCTCGGGAGGGGTGAGATGGCGTTTCTGGCGATGATCATGTTCGTCGTCATGGTCGTTTTCGGCCATGATTTCGTCGGCTGGGAGGATCCCGCTGGCAAGGTTCAGCTCGCGCTGTTTCTGGCGTTCGTGCTCGGCATCATCTGCGGCTATCGCGTCCCCGCCGAACGCTGAGACGCGGTCTCAGGTGACGACGAAGTCGGTGGCGGAAAGCGCCGGTTCTGGCGCGGAGAAGTTCGCGATCAGCACCTTGGCCTGCGCGCCGCTGCCGTCGGGATCGAAGAAGAGCTTGCCGGTGCCGGCGTTGTATATCAGCCGATCGTTGGCGTCGCCGGCGGCGTTGCCGAGCACGAACCGGCCCTCCGCGAGCGCGCCCTCCGGCAGCCCGAACACGGCGCTGTCGAGCGCGATCTGGTCGGCCCCGGCCGCGAAGTCGAGGATCGTGTCGGCACGCGCGAGATCGTCGAGCGCGAAGCGGTCCGCGCCGCCGCCG
>JACMKH010000310.1 GCA_014380205.1 Sphingomonadaceae bacterium | reverse complement strand
GACCGTCATCGCCGCGCCGTCGAGGCTCGCCAGCGACACATCGCCGCCGATGCCGTCGCCCGCGCCGACATCGCCCCCGTTGCCGCCGATCCCGTCGGCCACGGCGCGCGCGAGACCGGCAACGTCAATCGTCGAATTGTCGGCGGAGATCGTCACTTGCCCGCCGAAGCCGTCGGCGGCCTGGCCGCTGGTTCCTGCGCCGATCCCCGTCGCGTCGGCGGTGAAATTGGCCGCGGAAATCGCCGAAAGCGCCTGCGCGTCGACCGTGATGAGCCCGCCGCGGCCCTCGGCGACGGCGTTGATGAACACGCCGACGCCGCGCGCGTCGAGGACGATATCGCCCCCGACGAGCAGGTCCGCTACATCGAGCGCGAGCGCGAGGTTGCCGCCGAGCGCGGGCGCGCCGCCGCCCTCGCTGTTGTCGCCGACATCGACGAGGAAATTGCCGTCGATATCGGTGGTCGAGTCGCTCTCGCCGGTGAAGGTGAAGCTCCCGCCGACGCCGTTGTTGGCCGCGAACAGCGCGTCGCCGCCGAAGACATGCGCGCCCTTGCTCTCGGTGAGCAGCGTAATCGTATTGCCCGCATAGAAGGCCGCGCCCTCGGCGTAGATGCTCGTCGCCGATCCGCCGTTGCGCACGAAGATCGAATCGGTCGCGAACGCCTGGAGGCGCGAGGTGACGTTGACCGTGCTGATTTCGATCGATCCGGGCGGGTCACTCGCGGGGGAAATCGTCTGGCCCGGCGCGCGGACGATGTCGGTCGTTTGGTCGCTGAATCCGCCCGCCGAAAGATAGATCACGCCGTTCTCGACGACCGCGCCCGACGCCGCGTCATAGCCGAGGCTGCCCGTGACGAGCATCGTCACCGCCTCGTTCTTGGGCATCGCGACCAGATAGGTGACGTGGTTATCCCCCGCGCCCGTACTCGACGGCCCGCCGGTCGCGCCCGCATAGCGCAGCGTCTCGTCGTCGCCCGCGATCGTCGGATCGACGAAGCTTCCCTCGATGATCGAAAAGTCGAACAGCCCCGCGCTGATCGTGATGTCGAGATCCTCGGCGGCGACATAGGCGGCCGAGCCGTTGACGCGGACCTGGCCGCGCATGTCGATGCGCGGCGCGACCATCGCGATGTAGCTGCCCTCGCGCGGCGCGCTGAACTGCGCGTTCTGCTCGACGACCACCGCGGCGCGGCTGTCGTTGCGAAGGCTGCGCAGCTGGATCTCGCCGCTGGGCCCGAACAGGCTGTCGGGCGTGCCGTCGCCGTCGGTGTCGAACACGACCGGCTGGTTCGCGGTGAGCAGCAGGCTGCCCACGTCGAACACCGCGCCGTTGGCGACGAGGATGCCGCCCGGCGAATAGAACCACAGCGTCCCGCCTGGCGATGGCGCGCCGCCTGTGGTGAGTCGACTCGTCACCGTACCGGCGAAGCGCGCGACGGTCGCCGGATCGCGCATCTGGATGCGGTTGAGCACGACGAAATCCGCGACGCCCTCGTTGACGAAATTGGCGCTGTTGCCGGCGGGGAGGAAATCGATGACCGGCGCGGGAAGGTCGGTGTTGATCCAGTTGATGATGCCCTGAGCAGTTCCGACGCGGATCGTGTCGACGCCGGGGCTGCGCACGATCGTAATGCCGGGCGTGATCACCACGGGATTGGCGTTGAAGCCTTGCGCGCGCGCTTGCGGCGCGGCGAGAAGGGCGAGGCCCAGCGCGGTCGCGCTGGCGGAGAGGCGCAGACTGTGGGTCATGGCAGGAACCTTACGCTGAGCGAGACGAGCACGCGCACGTCGGGCGTCTCGCTCTGGAATCGCGTACGCGAAAGCGGGGCGGCGAGCGCGACGTCGAGCAGCGCGCGGTCGCCCCATGCCGCGCGCGCGCCGCCGCCGACCGACTGGATGTCGTCGGGATCGTCGCCGGCGAGCTCGTCATTGTCCTCGTTCCACACCCAGGCCGCGTCGAAGAACGAATAGGGCTGGATCGCGAAGCCGCCGCGCTCCCGCGGGACGAGGCTGCCGACGCGGAACTCGGAGCGGAAGCCCGCGCCCTGATCGCCGAGGATATAGCCGGGATCGTAGCCGCGCCCGACGGTGTAGTTGCCCCCCGAGAATTCCTCATAGGCGAGCAGCGCGTCGTCGGTGAGCTGGAGGCGCGGCTGGAATGCGAAGACGATGCTGGGGACGGGGCGGAACTCGGCCGTGGCGTCGAGGCGGAACACGGTCGCGTCGCTCTCGCCGAAAACGCGGCTCTGCGGCACGTCGAGCGGCCCGTGCAGTCCCGAATCGCTCGCGCCCAAAACGTCGAGCCCCTGGCGGACCTCGGCGCCGACAGCGAGCCGCCAGCGTGGCTCGGTCGCCGAAAAGCCGCCGACCCCCTCGATGCTCGCGCGGTCGCTGAATGCCGCGTCGACCCGCGCGAAGGCCACGCGCAGATTGTCCTCGCTGATCGGGATGTCGGCGAAGGTGACGCGCTGGTCGATCAGCTCGAAGCCCCAGCTCCCCGTGATCCGCGTCGCCTGGTCGAGCCGGAAGGGGTAGCTCGCGCGCAGGCTCGCGATCAGCGTCTCCGAATCGAACGGCGCGGGAATGCCGAGGTCGGGCGCGTTCCATGCATAGGTGAACTCGCCGCCGATCCTGAGCCCGCCGCCGCCGATCCTCAGGTCGTGCGCGATGTTGATCACCTGCTGCTCGTCCACATCGATAGTGCTGAACGCCGCGATGCTCGTGCGGTCGCCGAGCCCGAGAATGTCGTTGAACTGGATTCGCGCCTGCCCGCCGAACCGGCCAGCCGAGGTCGATCCGTAGTTCTGGACATTGCCCTCGAGCTCGATCGGCGCGCGCTCGACGCGAATGTCGCCGACCACCTCGCCGGGCGCGGTTCCCGCCGGGCGCAAGGTCAGACGCACGTCGTAACCCGGGAGCTCGCGCGCGAGCAGCAGATGGCGTTCGGCGTCGCGCTGGTTGAATGCGGGCGCGCGCGTAAGCGGCTCCAGATAGGAAGCGAGCAGCCGTTCGGACGAACCCGCGTCGCCTCGCACCTGGATGCGCGTGAGCCGCGCCATCAGCACGTCGAAGCGCACCACCCCGTCGGGCCCGATCTGCTGCGGCGGCACCTGCACCGCAGCGAGCCAGCCGCGCTGGCGCAGGATCGTCGCGGCGCGGTCGCGGATCTCGCAGACCGTCGCGATCGGGATGGTCTGGCCGACATATTCGGCGAAGGCGGGCCGCAGCTCGGCGGGATCGACCACCGCCAAATTGGCGAACACGACATCACTGAGGCGAAAGCTGATCGCCGCGAAGCGCGGCTCGGCGAGCGGGCAGGGCGCGCGCTCGACCGGCCCGAGACCCGGGACATAAGCTTCACCCTGACCGACGTCGAGTTCGTCGACCTGCGCGGGCTGCCGGCCGAGGCGCTGGGCCCCGCCTTCGCGCCTTTTGTCGGGCGGGAAATCCCGGTCGCTG
>JACMKH010000309.1 GCA_014380205.1 Sphingomonadaceae bacterium | reverse complement strand
TCGACAGCGCGCCCGGCGAGGGGACGACGCTCAGCCTCTATCTGCCGCGCGCCGCCGAATCGGCGCGCGACGCGCCGCTGCCGCTCACGGCAAGCGATGACGCGCCACGCGGCCTTCGCGTGCTGCTCGTCGAGGACAGCCGCACGGTCGCCGCCTTCGCCGAGGCGGTGCTCGAGGAGATCGGCTGCGAGGCAATCCATGCGCGCGACGCCGAGGAGGCGCTCGCGCTGCTCGACGAGCAGCGCTTCGACATCGTCTTCTCGGACATCGTCATGCCGGGCCTGAGCGGGCTCGAGCTCGCCACGCGGCTGCGCGCCGAGCGCCCCCGCCTGCCGATCCTGCTCGCCACCGCCTACAGCGAGGCCGCCGCGCGCGGCGAGGGAAGCGAATTCCCGATCCTCACCAAACCCTACCGCCGCGACGCGCTCGCGCGGATGATCGGCGAGACGATCGAAACGTCGCGGCTGGCGGCCTGAATCCGAAGCAGGACTGTCAGCAACTGGTCGGGGCGACAGGATTCGAACCTGCGACCCCCACACCCCCAGTGTGATGCGCTACCAGGCTGCGCTACGCCCCGACCAAGGCCGGCGGATGTAGCGGGCGAGGCGCGGGGTTGCAACCGAGTGAAGCCCCTCCCCTTCAGGGGAAGGGAAGTTTCACTCCCCCATCAAGGTCCGCTGGAATTCGCCCTCGTAAGCCTTGATGCTCATCCGCTCGACCTGCGCCCCGCCGACTTCCGCGCCGAACGCGGCCATGTGCGCGCTCGCCATGTGCGCGGCGATCGCGTCGTCGTCGCGCCAGCGCTCGCTGACGTGGAGCAAATCGGGATCGAGCACGTCGCGGCCATAGGCGTAATGCTCGCAGCCTTCCTCGGCGCGGGTCGCCTCGATCTGCGCCTTCATCGCCGCCGCGAGCCGATCGATCTCGCCCGCCCCGAACTTCACTTCTCCCTGAACGATGATCATGCTTGGCCTCCTCTTCCGGTCGTCCCCGCATAGCACGCGCTCTCGCATTGCGCATCGCGCGGCATACGTGATAGGCGCGCGCCAATCATCTCGCGCGCGCATCGCCGCGCCCCACCGCCATTCAGGTCAGCCCGATCATGTCCGCATCCCCCGTTCTCGCCAGTGCCGCCCCCGGTGGCGCGGGCGCCTTCCTCATCCAGATGGCGCCGCTGGTGCTGATCTTCGTCATCTTCTGGTTCCTGCTGATCCGCCCCCAGCAGAAGAAGATGAAGGAGCATCGCGCGATGATCGGCGCGGTCAAGCGCGGCGATCGCGTCGTCACCGGCGGCGGGCTGCTCGGCAAGGTGATCAAGGTCCAAGACAATGAGGTCGAGATCGAGCTCGCGCAGGGGGTGCGCGTGCGCGCGCTCAAGGGCACGCTGAGCGATGTGATC
The DNA here is from genome assembly GCA_014380205.1 of Sphingomonadaceae bacterium. GTDB lineage: Bacteria > Pseudomonadota > Alphaproteobacteria > Sphingomonadales > Sphingomonadaceae > Parasphingopyxis. The sequence continues at coordinate 2,909 of JACMKH010000309.1, read as the reverse complement.
GTCCCCGAAGCCAGCGCGGCGAACGACTAGGCGCGCCTGAATGCTCGACTTTCCCCGCTGGAAGATCTGGGCGGTCACGATCACCGTGACCGTCGGCGTGCTGCTCGCCGTGCCGAGCCTGCTGCCGCCCAATGTCCGCGCGGGCATCCCCGCCGTCATTCCTCAGCCGCTGATCGCGCTCGGGCTCGATCTTTCGGGCGGCAGCCACATCCTGCTCGAGGCCGACATCGAATCGCTCGGCGCGCAGCGGCTCGAGGCGATGGCGGGGCGCGTCGAGGACGCGATGTCCGACCAGGAGCCGCGCATCGCGATCGGCGGCGTCTCGCGCAGCGGCGGGCGGATCTCCTTCTTCGTCCGCGACAGCGCGCAGCTCGATGACGCGATGGAGCGCATCCGCGCGATGACCACGCCCGTCGCGCTCACCGGAGCGCGCGACTGGGATGTGCGCAATGTCGATTCGATGCGCATCGTCGTGACGCCGAGCGAGGCGGGGCTCGAGGCGGCGGTCGACGACGCGGTCGAGGTCGCGACCGAGGTCGTGCGCACCCGCATAGACGAGCTCGGCACGCGCGAGCCGACGATCATCCGCCAGGGATCGGACCGGATCGTCGTCCAGGTTCCCGGGCTCGACGACCCCGAGGCGCTGATCGCGCTGCTCGGCCGCACCGCGCAGCTCGAGTTCCGCCTCGTCTGCCAGACCCCCGCCGATCCCGCCGCGCTCGCGCAAAACCGCGCGCCGATAGGCTGCCAGGCGTTTCCCTACACCGAGGAGGAAGCGGCGCAGATGCAGGCGACGCATATCGCTCTGCAGCGGCGCGTGATGGTCTCGGGCGACCAGCTGATCAACGCGCAGCAAAGCTACGATCCGCAAACCAATCAGCCGGTGGTCGACATCACTTTCGACGGCGACGGCACGCGCCGCTTCGCTCAGGCGACCCAGCAGAATGTCGGCAAGCCCTTCGCGATGATCCTCGACGGCGAGGTGCTCTCGGCGCCTAACATCAACGAGCCGATCCTCGGCGGCCAGGCGCAGATCTCGGGAAGCTTCTCCGTGGAGACCGCCAATGACCTCGCGATCGCGCTGCGCTCCGGTCAGCTGCCCGTCCAGCTCTCGGTGGTCGAGCAGCGCACCGTGGGCCCCGACCTCGGCAGGGAATCGATCCGGCTCGGCGTGATCGCGGGGATCATCGGCTCCGCCGCCGTGCTCGCCTTCATGTTCGTCACCTATGGCCGCTTCGGGATCTACGCCGACATCGCGCTGATCCTCAACGCCCTGCTGGTGCTTGGCGCGATGGCGCTGCTCGGCGCTACGCTCACCTTGCCGGGTATCGCCGGTTTCGTGCTGACGATCGGCGCGGCGGTCGACGCCAATGTCATCATCAACGAGCGCATCCGCGAGGAATTGCGCAAGGGAAGAAGGCCGCTCGCCGCGATCGAGCACGGCTACAAGGAGGCGCAGACCGCGATCTTCGACGCCAACATCACCAATGTCATCGCGGGCGCGATGCTGTTCTGGTTCGGCTCGGGCCCGGTGCGCGGCTTCGCGGTGGTGCTGATGATCGGCATCGTCACCTCGGTGTTCACCGCGGTCAGCGTCACGCGCATGCTTGTCTCGCTCTATCTGCGCCGCCAGCGGCCGCAGAGCCTGACGATCTGAGGAGAAAGCCGCATGCGCCTGCTCAAGCTCGTCCCCGACAACACCAACATCGATTTCCTGCGCCTGCGCACGATCGCGGTGGTCGTCTCCTCGATTCTGCTCGCCGCCTCGATCGCGCTGATCGCGATCAAGGGGCTCAACTTCGGAATCGATTTCGAGGGCGGACAGATGATCCACGTCCGCTTCGAACAGGCTCCCGATCTCGATCAGCTGCGCGAATCGGTCAACGGGCTCGGGCTCGGCGACGCCTCGATCCAGGAGTTCGGCGCGGCCAACGAATTCTCGATCCGCATGCCGCTCCCCGAGGCCGGCGGGCCCCAGGCGGCGAGCGACGCGGCGGGCGCGGTGCGCGCGGCGATAGCCGAACGCTATCCGGGGGCGACCTTCCAGGCGGTGGAGACCGTCTCGGGCAAGGTCTCGGGCGAGCTCGTCGAGGCGGGCGCGCTCGCGCTGCTCTTCGCGATGATCGGGATCACCATCTACATCTGGTTCCGCTTCGAATGGCAGTTCGGCGTAGGCGCGCTGTTCTCGCTGTTCCACGACGTGACGATCACGCTCGGCTTTTTCGCGCTGACCCAGATGGAGTTCGACCTCAACGTCGTCGCGGCGCTGCTCACCTTGATCGGCTATTCGCTCAACGACACCATCGTCATCTACGACCGGATTCGCGAGAATCTGCGTAAATACCGCAAGATGGAGATCGTCCCGCTGCTCAACCTCACGGTCAACGAGACGCTGTCGCGAACCATCGCGACCAATTTCGCGATGCTGCTCGCGCTGGGCTCGCTGATGCTGTTCGGCCCGCCCGTGATCGCGAGCTTCACCACCGCGCTTGTGATCAGCGTGTTCGTCGGCACCTATTCGACCGTCTATATCGCCGCGCCCTGGCTGGTCTGGCTCAAGGTCGGCCCCGACACCTTCGTCCCCAAGGACGACAGCGGGGCCGAGAGGATCGAGCCGCGCGAGGGCTACACGCGCTGATGGCGACGCGCTTCGAGCGCGATTCCGATCCCGCCGGGCCGGTCGTCTCGGGCTTCGCGGGCGGCGGCTTCCGCATCGACGGCGAGGTGTTCGCGGCGGCGCTGCTTACCCCCAAAGCCGCGCTGCGCTGGGACGCACCCGCGATCGAAGCGCTCGACGAAGCCGCGCTCGCGCCGCTGCTGAAACTCGACCCGCCCCCCGAATTCCTGCTGCTCGGGACGGGCGCGAGGCTCGTTCACCCGCCCCGCGCGCTCGTCGCGGGGCTCGCCGC
>JACMKH010000308.1 GCA_014380205.1 Sphingomonadaceae bacterium | reverse complement strand
GTGGCGCTGGCGGTCGATGCGCTGCTGCAGGGGCCAGCGCCTGCCCCGCGCCCGGCGCCGGCTCCGCGTGCCGTCGCGCCGGCTCTCGACGGCAATGTTTTGACCGATGCATATCTGTTTCAGCAGATTGCAAAGCATCGGCCTCAGCGCGCCGTGGTGGTCGAAGAAGCCCCGTCGAGCCGCGGCGCGATGCAGGCGCGGCTGCCGATGCTCGAGCCGGACGCCTTCTATACCTGCGCCAGCGGCGGGCTTGGCCATGGCCTTCCCGCGGCAGTCGGCGTCGCGCTCGGCCGCCCCGGCACAAAGGTCATCGCGGTCCTGGGCGACGGATCGGCGATGTATGCGATCCAGGGGCTGTGGTCCGCCGCGCAGCTCGGTCTGCCGATCAGCTTCGTGATCGTGAACAACGGACGCTACGAAGCGCTGATCGGCTTCGGCCGACACTTCGGCCTGCAGGAGACGGTCGGCACCAAGCTTCCCGACCTCGATTTCTGCGCGCTCGCGCAAGGGCACGGAATCTCCGCCACGCGTGTGACGAGCCACGAGATGCTCGACGCTGCATTGGCGGACTCATTCGCGGCCGATCACCCGTCGCTGGTCGAGGTGGTGGTCGATTGACGGCTGGAGAGGTTAGATGATCGACGGGAGACTTGCCGAACTGATCGACGATCGTCCGGCGGATGGAGTGTTCCGCGTCAACCGCGCGATCTATGACGATCCCGACGTCTTCGACCAGGAGCTGCGCAACATTTTCGAGCGCGGCTGGGTGTTCCTGGGCCTCGCCAGTCAGGCCGAGAACCCGCACGATTTTTTCACCACCAGGGTAGGCCGCGTGCCGGTGCTGGTCAGTCGCGACGTCGAGGGCTCGCTCTGCGCGTTCGTCAACTCCTGTCCTCACCGCGGCGCGCAGATCGCGCAGACATCGGCGGGCAATGCGCGCCTCCACGTCTGCGCCTATCACAGCTGGACCTTCGACAGCGCCGGTCGCAACAAGAACATCAAGTGGAAGAAGGCGGGCTGTTACCCTGCGGCGTTCGACCAGGAAAACCATGATCTGGCGCGGCTGCCCGCGTTCGGCGAGTATCGCGGCTTCCTGTTCGGCAGTCTTCTCGCCGGAGTTCCCCCGCTCGATGAGCATCTCGGCGAGGCGGCGAAGCTGCTCGACCTAGTCGCCGACCAGAGCGAGGAGGGGCTGGAGCTGGTGCCCGGCGGCGTGACCTTTACCTATGCGGGCAACTGGAAGCTGCAGCTCGAGAACTGCTCGGACCAGTATCACTTCACCTCGACGCATCCCTCCTACGTCCGCGTGCTCGAGAAGCGGCAGAAGCAGGAGGACGCCTCGGTGGTCCGTTCGAGCCTGGCGACCAGCAGCTTCTGGCAGGGCGATCACGCCGACAACGTCGCCGGCGGGACTTTCACCTTCGACCATGGCCACGTTCTGAACTGGGGGCTGATGGGCATGTCCCAGGCGACGCCGCTCTACGAAAGCGCCGAGCGCATCGCGGCAACTCATGGCGAGGCCAAGCGCGACTGGATGTTCAACATGCGGAACCTGACGATCTTTCCCAACCTTCAGATCGCGGAGAACGCGTCCAGCCAGCTGCGCGTCATTCGGCCGTTGGCGGTCGGCAAGACCGAGATGCGAACCTGGTGCATCGCGCCGAAGGGCGAGAGCGCGGTCGCGCGCCGGCAGCGCATCCGTCAGTATGAGGACTTCTTCAATCCCAGCGGTCTGGCGACGCCCGACGACACCGTCACATACGAGAATTGCCAGCGCGGCTTCGCCAGCCGGGTCGAGCCGTGGCTGCAGGGATATTCGCGCGGCATCACCGCGAGTCAGGAGGGCGGCAACGCCTTCTCCGACGCGCTGGGCATGCGCCCCCAGCGTAGCGTCATCGCCGGTGGGCAGCTCGGCGACGAGTCGCTGTTCCACAGCTATTATCGCGAATGGGCGCGCCGCATGGCCGGAGCGCAGGCATGATTGACACGCTCCTGCACGCGCAGGCGGCGGACTTGCTGTTCCGCGAGGCGCTGTACCTGGACAACCGCGACTGGGACGCCTGGCTTGCTCTCTACGAGCCGGACTGTGAGTTCTGGATGCCGGCCTGGCGCGATGAAGTGACTCCGACGTCCAATCCGGAGACCGAGCTGTCGCTGATATACTATCGCGGGCGCCGCAATCTCGAGGATCGCGTGTGGCGGGTGCGATCCGGCGCATCCGTGGCCTCCAGCCCACTGCCTCGGGTGGTGCACGGCGTCACCAACGTGAGGGCCGAAATTGCCGGCGGCGGGGACGCCGCGGTGACGGCGAGCTTCACCGTGCACCTGTTCGATGCCCGCGCGCAGCGGACCCACGTCTTCTTCGGCCGCTACGAGTATCTCCTCCACCGCACGGACTCTGATTGGCGGATCGCACGCAAGAAGATCTTCCTGCTGAACGACGTGATCCCGACGGTGGTCGACTTCTACAGCATCTAGCTGCTGTCCTCCGCGACGCCATGCGAACTAGATAGCCCCCCAGGCAGAGAAGAACCAAAGGAACGTCAGCATGGAGAAGGTCGTCATCGTCGGGGCAGGCGCGATGGGTTGTCTGTTCGCGGTGCGTCTTGCGGAAGCCGGGGCGCGGGTGACACTCGTCGATATTGATCGGCCGCGGCTCGAGGCGATCGCCGATAGCGGCGTGACGATCGACGACCGCGAAGGCGTGCGCACCGTCAAGGTCGGAGCGGCGGTGGCGGAGGATGTGCTGGAGCCGCCCGACCTGCTGCTGCTGTTCACAAAGGGAGTCCACAGCGCTGCGGCGTCCCGATCGGTGGCCCACCTGGCTGGCGCCGGCACCTATGCTCTCACGCTTCAGAACGGAATCGGCAACGCCGAGATCCTGGCGGAGACCTTCTCACCGGATCGGGTGCTATTGGGAGTGGCCGCCTGGCCTTCCAACCTGGCGGGCCCCACACGAATCTCCTCTCATGGATCGGGGCATGTCAGGCTCGGCCCGCTGCGCCCGCAGGGAGCGCCGGGAGCCGAATCGGCGGCGCGGCTGCTGAACCAAGCACAGCTTCAGGCTGAGGTGGACCTCGATATCGAGACGGCGGTCTGGGGAGAAGGTCGCTTTCAACGCGGCGCTCAACCCGCTTGGGGCAATTACCGGACTGACGAACGGGCAAATCGACACTGTGGAAGGCCGTCGCATTGCCTTTGCAGTCGTCGCGGAGACCGTCGCCACCGCCGTGGCGAAGGGCGTAGACGTTGATGAGGATCGCATCCGGCAGCAGATTGACCATGCGCTTGCGCATCATCGCGATCACCGCGCGTCGATGCTGCAGGATCGCCTCGCCGGCCGGCCGACCGAGATCGAGGCCATCAATGGCGCCATCGCGCGAGCCGCGGCGGAGGTTGAGGTCGCGGCACCCGTCACCGCGGCTCTTGCCGACATAATGCGGCTGATCGACCGATCTCGCCATGGTTGACCTTCGGACGTCGACGATTTGGACACCGATGCGCGATGGTGTCCAACTGCACGGCACCCTGTTTCATCCCGGCGATGCGGAGAAGCCGCTGCCCGTCGTAATGATGCGCAATCCTTACAACGGGGCGGCCGGGGGGCCGCCGATCTGGGACGGTCTCTGCGCCGACCTGGCCAGACGCGGCTACGCGGTCGTCAATCAGGACGTTCGCGGCACCGGGAGGTCGGAGGGAGAGTTTGCGCCTTTCTTCCAAGAGGGCCTGGACGGCTACGACGCGGTCGAGTGGGCGGCTGGGCAGTCCTGGTCCAACGGAAAGATCGGGCTTTGGGGCATCTCTTATCTCGGAGTCTGCGTCATGCAGGCGGCCGTTCTTCGGCCGCCGCACCTGGTTGCAGGCGCGGCGCACTTCACCGCCTCCGACTATCACGACCATTGGGTGTACGATAACGGGGTATTCAACGATCGGTTCGCTCGGGAGTGGGCGAACGAATTCGTCCGCGATCGGCGATTGCGTCGTGAGCAGGGCATCGGTTCGATGGTTGATCAGGTCGGACCCAGCGCCCCGCCGCCCCGGTCCGCCCCTTCCGATTTCGCCGACAAACCCGTGTTCTACTATGAGTGGCTCTCCCACCCGAGCTTCGACGACTATTGGGCCTCGATCGACCTCGAGTCGCGCTATGGCGAGATCGACATTCCCATCCTCATGAAGGGCGGCTGGTTCGACGCGTTCGCGAGCGGAACGCTGCGCAACTTCATCGGAGTTCGGGCCCATGGCCAAGGCCGCGCGCGCAACCGAACGCGCTTGATCATGGCCCCGGCCTGCCACCAGCCGTGGAACAGCCGCACAATCACTTTTCCGAATGCACCCGAGGCTATGCCGGACATGGACGCTTCGTGGTGGGACGAGCAGCTCAGGGGCATCCCGGCGGCCGATGGGGCGGCGCCGGTCCGGGTCTATGTGATGGCGCCGCCTCGGGCCGGTCCCGCCGATGAAGGCTTTTGGATCGAGGCCGACACCTATCCGCTTACCGGCGGCGAGCCAGCGCGTTATGCGCTCGTGAGCGAGGGGCGAGGCGATGGCGAGCTGGTGCGCGACGGATCATCCTCTGGCCCGCCCGATCGCTTCGTCCATGATCGGGCCGATCCCGTGCCCACAATGGGAGGGGCCTTGGTGACGCTCGATCCCGAGATACCAGTGGGGATTGTCGACCAAGCGTCACTGGTGAACCGACCGGATTTGCTGTCGTACACCAGCGTCCCCTTCACCAACGATGTGGCGGTCGTTGGTCCGGTGACATTGGTGTTCTGGGCGAGCTCGTCGGCCACGTTGACCCAGTTCAACGCCAAGCTGACCGTGGTCCGCGACGACGGTTCGGTGCTCAACTATCTGGATCGCATCGTGAGTTCGATATTGCGCGAAAGCTCGCGTCTGACGCCGTGTCAGCCGCAGCCCGCGGTAGTTTATCGGTATGAGGTGGAACTCGGCCATACAGCGTTGCTGCTACGGCCGGGTATGCAGTTACGCCTGGAGATCGCCTCGTCAAACTCCCCGCGCTTCGCCCTCGGTGCGAGCGGGGACGGTACCGCGGATCAGAACATCTTTCACGACTCAGAGCACTCATCCTGGCTCGAGGTTCTAGAGATTGAACCGGCCTGGCTACCTGACCCGCCTGGCACCGCTATACGCGCTTGGTCTCACCTCTCGCCGGCGGGCGTCGCGCGCTAAGGAACCGTCTAGTCCGCTGTGCTGGAAATCCCAGAGCGCACTGGGTGCTTTCAAGGTCCCCAAAGAGTCAATGGCCGCGAGGCGGCTCGAGGAGTTCGCGAGCACCAAGCGCAAGGGATTGACCAATAAGGAGGGCTGACCCCTCACACTGCGAGCATCATCCAGTCACCCCAGTCGGGCGATATTTCGTCGTGCGCGAGCGCCTGTGGCGGTTGAGCGATTCTACCCTTTCCGGCCGCTGCCAATGGCTGCATCGGTAACGTGCGGTCAGCGAGCTATCCAATCGCCGACATCAAGGATGCCGAGCATGCTCCGTGCCCATGTCACCGAACTTTCCTACAACGACGAGGAGCTAACGCGGCTAACCTTTCCGCGCGAAACACTGCGCGTCACCCGGGGAATTGGTTCTGGCCTGTCCCGCCGAGAGGAGCATGCGCCGCACGTTGTATGGGCTGTAGGCGATCGCGGGCCGAACTTAGGACTGCAGCTCGCTATCGAGCGCTATGGGCTCGAAAACCTCTCAGTCCATGCCGACAAGCCGGGCGCAAAGTTGATGCCGTGCCCGGGCATCGGCCCTGCAATCGTCGAACTTCATGTCAGCAGGCACCACGTTACCGCCCAACGAACAATTCTGCTCAGCGATGTCGCTGGTCGGCCGCTGTCCGGCCTCCCCCCCGCTGGCACGCCCGCGCGCAACGTCGAACCGGCTCTCGGCGTTGATGGAAGCGTCCATCCGTCCGATCCGGCCGGTGCCGATACAGAAGGTCTCGCAGCCGCGCCCGATGGCAGCTTCTGGATTGGCGACGAGTACGGTCCCTCTTTGCTGCACATTGGCCCAGGCGGGAGCGTGCGCGCGCGCTGGGTGCCGGCCGGGACCGAAGCAGTGTTTGCGGGCGCGAACTATCCCGTTGCCGGCGCGCTGCCGGCGCTGGCCGCGCGCCGCCGGCTCAACCGTGGCATTGAAGGCATGTCGCTATCGACCGATGGCCGTCGCCTGCACCTCGCCTTTCAGAGTCCACTTGCTCACCCGGATGACAGCGTCGGCCGTCGCGCCCGCCATGTGCGCCTTTGGACGCTTGAAACCTCGAGCGGAGCACTCCTTTCCGAGCATCTCTACCCGCTCGACCGGCCAGGAAGCTTCCGCCGAGACTGCGATCGTGGCAATGTTGACCGTGGCGACGTCAAGCTGGGCGATATGGCCGCGCTTGCCGCAGACAGTCTGCTCGTCCTGGAACGTGTGTCGGCCACTACGAAGCTTTATCTGGTTACGCTCGATCCCGAGCGCTCGCTCGGGGCCCACTGGAGGGATCCTGAGACTCGCCCGACGATCGAGCAGCTGAGCGCTGACGACGCCCTCGCGCTCCCCGTTATCGACAAGTGGCTCGTCTTTTCGACCGATGATCATCCGGAAATCGTGGCCGATCTGGAGGGTTTAGCGCTCCTCGACGAGCGTACGATTCTTCTTGTCAATGACAATGATTTCGGAATCGAGGGCGTAGCTACGCGCTTCTGGCGCGTCGAGCTCGCAGAACCTTTGAACGGCAGTGACGCCAGCCTCCACCAGTGAGGGCGCCGACAAGCGAAAGAGCTTGGTCGGCCATGCGGCCGATTAGCAAGGGGCGCAAACAGCTGGTATCGACGCGACACCGCGATGATCCCGATCACGTTCCGCCAGCTCGAGGTTTTCGTCCGCGTCGTCGAGGCGGGGAGCTTCCGCGCGTGCGCCGAGCAACTCTCTATTTCGCAGGCGTCGGTCGGCGAGCATGTTCGCGGACTGGAAAGGCAGCTCGGATGCCCCTTATTCGAGCGGCGGCGGGGAAGCGCCGCCGTCCTCACCCAGATGGGCGATCAGGTCTTCCACCGCGCGCAAGCCATCCTGGCCACGACCGTCGACCTGCTCGCGACTTTCGACCGCGCGCCGCGAGATCGGATGCGGCGGCGGATCAGGATCGGCGCGCACGGCTTCATAGCGGAAGCCCTGTCAAAGCGGCTCGCTCGCTTCGTCGGCGCGCATCCCGGTGTCAATATCGAGCTTCAGCGGAGATCCTTCGCGGACGTCGTGTCGGGGCTGGCGCAGAGCGAGATAGAAATCGGCTATTTCCTCTCGCGCGGCCCCGTCCCCGAGGTGGAGAGCTTTATCGCCTGGCGCGAGGCGATGGGATTGTTCGTCGGCGCGGGGCACCGCCTCGCCGGCCGCGAACATGTCGGGCCTGAGGACCTTGCCGGCGAGCCCTTCGCCTATCTTCCCGCGCGAACCCATTTGCGGGGCGAGATTGATTCGATCCTGACGGAACTCGGCATCGCCGAGTGTCCCGTCGCCATCACCGCCGACGATCACCTGTTGATCCTGGAAAATCTATTGGCGGGCCGCAGCTTCGCTTGCCTGTTCGCAGACTGGTTGGCGCCCCATGTCGAGCGCGGCGAGGTCGTCCAGCTCGCCCTTTCGGTGCCTGTGCCGCCGATCCAGGTCCGCTACGCCGTGCGGATCGCCTATCGCGCCGATCGCACGGCCGGCGCGTTGCTGGAGCGTCTGAATCGGACGGAGGGACAGGGTTGAGCCTGTTATTGCGCAGGCCGTAGCCTCATTCCCGGACGGCCCGATCGATCCTATCGGGCCTCCAACAAAATAAGCGGAGAGAATGCGTGAACGCCAACAGCCTCGGAGAGGCGCGCAGGGTCGACGCGCGGATCGGCTATCTGCTCGCCTCGTCCACGATAAACCGTCGCTTCTGCGCACCGCACGAGGACGTCAACACGAGCGAATACACCGAATATCCGGTCAACATGCGCGACGGCAGCGGGCTCGAGGCGCGGTTCGACGCCGATGTCCACGGCTTCCAGCTGCTCAGCAACCCGACCACGTTTTCGCGCTGGGACGACAAGGCGGCGATCGAGCGCGACTATGAGCCCGAGCAGCTCGAGGTGGTGCGCAAGTTCCTCGGCGCGGACCGGATGGTCAACCTCGGCCATGCGCTGCGCACCACCGGCGATACCGTCGCGCGCGACATGAAGCCCGCCGCGAGCGAGGCGCATGTCGATTTCGAGACGCGCGCCGCGCGCGCCTACGCCGAGAGCCTCCACGCCGAGCACCATCCCGATGCGCCGCCGTTCAGCCGCTTCGTCGCGTTCAGCTTCTGGCGTCCGCTGACGCCGCCGCCGCACGACTGGCCGCTCGCGGTGGTCGATTTCCGCTCGGTCGATCCCGACGAGGGCGAGCGCAACGTGCTCGTCTGGTGCGACGAGATCCCGCCCAGGGAGACCTGGTTCGATCCGATCGAGGGCGAGGAGGGCTTCCCGGCCGCGTTCATCTTCCACCACAACCCCGACCACCGATGGTGGCATTTCTCGAAGATCACGCCCGACGACACGCTGTTCCTCAAATTCCACGATTCGGATCATTCGCGCGCGTGGCGCTGCATCCATTCGGCGTTCAGAGACACGTCCGAGCCCAACCCCAACATGCGCGAAAGCATCGAATTCCGCGGCATGGCCTTCTTCGATTAGGCTCGCGACGAGGGAGAACAGACATGGCGACAACAGCCCAGACTCGCATCCGGCCGCGCGCCGTCGAGGCCGAGGTCAATTATGTGATCGACACGGGCAAGGTGGAGACCTTCTTCGCCAACGATCATTCGCTCGACACGGTCAGGCTCGATCCGCGCACCATCGAGATCGCCGACGCGCGGCTGCTGGCGGCGCAGCCCCGGCTCGACGTCGAGGGCTTCGCGCTGTTCGACATGCCCTCGGTGGTCGCCGACTGGCGCGACGCGGAGCATGTCCAGGCGGTCCATCCGGGCGAGATCGCCGCCTTCATCCGCGCGCTTACCGGCGCAGACGAGACCGTCGTCACCGGCCCGCCGATCCTGCGCTGGGGCGAGCGCAGCCGCGAAGCGGGCACGCGCGACAATTCGAACGCCGCGCGGCTGATCCACTCGGACGCGGCCTTCTCGGCGGGCGAGGAGTTCACGCGCCAGGCCAATCCGCATCCCGATCGCGCGATCGCGCGCTCGGCGCACCACAATATCTGGCGCGCCTTCTCGGGCCCACCGATCGACGTGCCGCTCACCGTCTGCGACGCGACCAGCGTGCGCGACGAGGACATTGTCGAGGCGACCGCCGGGTTCGATCAGGGCGGCAGACTGATCTGGTCGTTCGCCGCGATGAACTTCCGCTACAATCCCGCGCACCGCTGGATGTTCTGGTCGGACATGACGCCCGATGAGGTGATCGTGTTCAAGCGCTACGACACCGATCGGACAAAGCCCCGCTACGTGCCGCACACTGCCTTCACCGACCCCTGCGTGGGCGCGGAGGCGACTCCGCGCGCGAGCGTCGAGATGCGCACGATCATCTACTGGTACCAATGAAGATGACCGAAAAGCCGACCCTTTATCACTGGGAGCCCAATGCCAATTCCGGCAAGCCCATGCTGGCGCTGGAAGAGAAGTGCGTCACCTATGACAGCGTCTATATCGACATGCTGTCGTTCGATCAGCACAAGCCCGAATATCTCGCGATCAACCCGATGGGCACGATTCCCGCAATGGTTCACGAGGGCCGCCTCATGAACGAATCGACCGCGATCATGGAATATGTTGACGCGCGCTTCGATGGTCCCAAGCTGCGCCCGCGCGACCCGGCCAAGCGCTGGAAGATGCGCTGGTGGATGAAATATTGCGATCAATATTACGGGCCCTCCTGCTCGATGATCGGCTGGGAGATGTTCGTAGGCCCCTCGGTGCGGCAGCGGGATCCCGATGAGCTTAAGGCGCGCATCGACGCGATCCCCCTCGCCGAACGCCGCATTGCGTGGACCAAGGCGATCTACGGCAAGTTCAGCGCGGAGGAGCTCGCCGAGAGCCGCCGCCGTGTAATGCAGGGATCGGCGCTGTTAGAGAAGAATCTCGAGAAGAACGAGTGGGTCGCGGGCGACGAGTTCAGCCTCGCCGACATCAACGCCTTCAACCTCGTCTATATCCTGCCGCACATGGCCGAGACCATGAACCTGCCCTCGGTCGGCGTCGAGCGGACGCCGATGACGATGCGCTGGCTCAAGCGGGTGTATCGGCGGCCCACCATCCGCTCGACCTGGGCGCGCTCGCGCGGAGGTCTTCACATCGACATCGACGACGAGATCAATCGCGATCTCGGTTGAGCCGGAAGGAACCCGCATGCTGACGCTGCACACCAATGGAATGACGCCGGGCGCGCTCGCTGTAGCTATTGCGCTCGAGGAAAAGGCGCTTTCGTTCGCGCTGGCCGAGAACGAATGGCAGGCCACGCCGGCCGCGCTCGCGGCCTTTTCGGGCGCCGACGAGCTGGTCAATTCGATCGAGGGCGAATTTCCGATCCTCGCCGACGGCGATGTCGCGGTGAACGACACTTTCTTCATCCTCGAATATCTCGACGACGCCTATCCCGAGCCCCCGCTCAAGCCCGCGGACGCCTATGGCCAGTGGAAGGTGCAGGCGCTCAACCGCTTCCTCGGCGAGCGCGCGATGCCGGCGGTGGCGTCGCTCGGCGTGGCCGAACGGTTCACCGGACAGGGCATCGTGGACGAGGTGGCCGCGCGCTTCGAGAATGAGCCGTTGCTGACGCCGGAAAGACGCGACGCCTGGGGGATGGCGCTGCGCGATCCCGCGAATGAGGAGGTGATGGCCGAATCGCATCGCAAGGCCGCGTTGCTGCTCGATCGGATCGAGGGGGAGCTGGCCGAGAGCGGCGGCCCCTGGCTGCTCGGCGAAGGCTACACGATCACCGACATCGCCGCCTTCGCGCTCGCCCGGCCGTTCGCGACCGGCGAGCTGCGGACGCATGACAAGGAGATCGGCGAGCGCACGCGCCACTGGTGCGCGCGCATGGAGAAACGCGCGGCCGTAACGACGCCGCTCCAGCTCGGCGAGCCGGTGTTTCTGCCCGCGGCCGAACATGCGCGCTGGGGTTGAGCGGCATGATCATTCTCTATCACTACGTCCCCGTCGCCAATGGCGGAAAGGTGCTGATTGCGCTGCACGAGAAGGGCATCGCGTTCGAAAGCCGCTGGGTCGATCTGCACAAGTTCGAACAACACGAGCCCGACTATCTGAAGATCAACCCGGAGGGCCAGGTGCCGACTCTGGTCGATGACGGACAGGCGATCACCCAGACCAGCGTCATCAACGAATATCTGGAAGACGCCTATCCCGATGCGCCGAAGCTGCGCCCTGATCAGCCGCTGGAGATCGCGCGCATGCGGCAGTGGAACAAATACATCGACGACCAGGTGATGCAGGCGGTCTCGATCCACGGCTGGCAGGTCAACGCCGGCGCGATCGCGCGCGCGCATTCGGACGAGGATTTCGGGCGGCTGGTCGCGCGCATTCCACTCGAGCAGCAGCGGATCAAGTGGCGCACCGCGCGCGAGGGCTTCCCGCAGGAGAAGCTCGACGAAGCCACGCGTCAGGTCGAGGAGGCCGTGGCGAGGGTCGAGGAGGCGCTGGCGAACGGGCCTTGGCTGCTGGGCGAGTTCTACAGTCTCTGCGACATCAATTTCTTCGCCTATTGCGGCGGCGCGCTGGAGCGGATGTTCCCGGCGATCGGCAATCGCGAGACCTGCCCACGCGTGATGGACTGGGTCGAGCGGATGAACGCCCGCCCCGGTGTCGCCCGCGCCATGGCGATCAGGGCGCCGGAAGCTGCCTGACCAATGCGTTGACGCCTCCGCAAAGCGGTTATAGATACCGATCGGTATCGCAAATTATGCACGGGGACGAGGACATGGCAGGTCATGACGAACTGACGGGTGACAATCTCTATGATGATCCCTATCGGGTCTATGCACGGCTGAGGAGCGAGGCGCCGGTCGCATTTTTCGCGGGCACGCACGAGTATTTCGTCACGCGCTGGGCCGACTGCCAGACGGTCGGCGCGAACGACAGGATTTTCGGCCCTTCGGACAGCGAGCTGCGCCCCGAGGCGCGCGTGTTCGGGATGCCCAACGTCCTGTCGATGTCGGGCCCCGCTCATGCCGCGTTGCGCGAGGGAATCGAGGCGGAGGTCCGGCCGGGGCGGGTCGATGAATATGTCGAGGCGCTCGCGCGTCCGATCGCGGTCGAGCATATCCAGCGCATCCGCCAACGCGGGGAGGCGGATCTTACGCGCGAGCTGTTCGAACCGATCAGCGTGCGCGTCGTCGCCGCGGTGCTCGGCATGGATGATGTCAGGACAGACACGCTTCAAGGCTGGTTCCACGCGATCAATGGCGGGCTACAGAATACGGTCGCCGACGATCCGCGAGTCTGGGAGAAATGCGACGCGGCGATCGCCGACATCGATGACGTGATGCGCCCGATGTATGACAAGGTCTGCGCATCGCCCGACCGCTCGATGATCAGCCATGTCGTCCATGGCGGGCTTGAACAGGGCAAGCGCCGCTCCTTCGACGAGATCATGCCGACGATCCGCGTCATCATTCTCGGCGGGTTGCAGGAGCCGGGTCATGGCGCCGCCAACGCCGTCTATGGCCTGTTGACCGAGCCCGCGCAGAATGCGGCGATGCTTGCCGATCCGGCGGGCCTCGCGCTCAAGGCCTATGACGAGGGTCTTCGCTGGATCGCACCGATCGGCGTGACCCCTCGCGTCGCTTTCGAGGATTTCGAGCTGGCCGGCACAACGATACCCAAAGGTTCATCGGTCGCGATCGTTCTTGCATCGGCCAATCGCGACGAGAGCCGCTGGGACGATCCCGACCGCTTCGACATGGATCGGCGTAAAAAGAGCCACGCCTCGTTCGGCTACCGCCCCCATTTCTGCTCGGGTCATTATCTCAGCCGCGCCGCCGGCAGGATCGCGATCGAGGAAGCCTATCGCCGGCTCGACAACCTCCGGATCGACCCGGAGCGGCCGGTGAACATCAAGGGCTGGCGCTTCCGCGGCGTGGTCAACCTTCCGGCGCGCTGGGACGCGTGACCCTAATTTCCGTAGGCGCGATTCAGCGTCATCAGCGCGAGGCGAACCAGGTCGCCGACGCCCGGCCCCTGCCCTTGGCTGAAGCTCGACGCCGCGCCGTAAGTCAGCTCTAGCACGATCGCGCCGATCAGCTCCGGCTCGGGTGACGGCCAGTTCGGCGCGAGCGGCATCAGCAATTCGCCCACGCCGCGCCACTGATCGCGGAACAGCGTCGCGTGGCGATGGCCGAAAGTCGCCTCGCGCCGCGCGCGGCGAAACAGCTCGAGCGCGAGCAGCCCCCAGGTCGGATCGGCGGCGCGCCGGTCGGCCCAGTCGCTGATCCGGTCGATGATCTCGGCGGGGTCGCCGACCCCGTCGAGCAGTCGACCGATCTCGACGACATCCTGCCCCGCATGACGCTCCAGCAGCTCGAGGAAGAATTCCTCCTTGCTCGCGAAATTGGAATAGAAGGCGCCCTTGCTGAACCCGGCCGCCTCGGCGATCTTGTCGATCGACGCGCCTTCATAGCCCTCGCGCGCGACCACCCTCGGCGCGCGGTCGAGCAGCCTGGCGCGGGTTCGCGCCTGGCTTTGTTCACGGGCCAGCCGGGCCACGACCTTCTCCTACCAGACCGCCAGCACGCAGACGATCGACCAGAAGACCATATATTCGGGCCCCTGCCTGTTCCAGCGCCAGTTGAAGCCGTGCATTCGCAGCACCGCATAGCTGGCGCCCGCCAGCACAAACACGGCCAGAGCCGCGGCGACGCGCGGATAGATGCCGAACACCAACCCGAATGCCGCCAGCAGCTCCATCGCGACCGTGGCGTATAGAAACAGCCTGCCGGGCTTCAGCCCCACCTTTTCGAAGGTGCCCGAGGCGAGTTGGGCGTTTAGAAGCTTTCCGGCGATGTGCGGCAAGAACCAAAGCCCGCAGAGCATGCGCAGCACGGTTTGCGGATCGATCCCGGCGGTTTCCATCAGGCGAGCGCCGCTTCGCGATAGCGCAAGTCGATCGTTTCCTGGGCCTTGGCGACCTCCTCCTCGCGCAGGAGGCGGGCGTCGTGCATCAGTTCAATCGTCTTGGCGAACGCGGCCGGCGGGATTTCGAGCTTTTGCGCGAAAACGCCTTTGTCGCGCATGTACTCGAGCGACTTGCGCACATAGTCGCCCTCGGCTTTGGTCGCCTCGGTCACCAGAGGCATCAACGCCGACTCGTTGGCCGGATCGCTGACGTAATCCACTCCCCGGGAGAGCGCTCGCAGGAAGCCGGTCGCGGTATCGCGGTTCGCCGCCAGCCATTGCGTGTCGCCGATCAGCGCGGTGAAGACGATCTCGGGGATATAGTCGCTGACCTCGCCGAGATTGGACCAGCCCTCGTCGAAGGCGACGAAGTTGAGCGGGATCAGCTGCACCGCCGCGTCGATCCGTCCTTCCTTGAGCGCCGCCCAGCGCGCGGGATGGACGCCGACGACTTCGAACTCATAGTCGCCGGGATAGGTGAGGCCGTGCGTGGCGAGCATCGCCTGGGTGTAGATCGCGGTGCCTTCGGTCAGCGACGACGTGCCCAGCCTCGCTCCCCTGAGCTCCTCGAGGCTCGAATAGCGCTTGTGGGCCACCATCGACAGCGGCAGCACGTTGACGTTGCCGGCGATGATCCGCAGCGGCCCGCCATCGACGGTCGAACGCACCGCGCCTTCGGGTGGCGTGATCGTGAGATCCGCCTCGCCCTCGGCCACGGCGGCGGTGCATTTGTCGACCGCGCCCATGCGCATGAGCTCGAGCTTCAGCCCCTGCTCCTCGAAATAGCCCTGTTCGATCGCGGCGAAGACAGGCAGCCAGTTGAAGCCCATCGCTCCGCCGGCCAGTTTCACTTCGGTCAAGCTCATGCCGTCTTCTCCCCGATGCCCGTGGCGACGGGCCATTGCCAACGCCCCTCGCGCGGGGTATGAGATACTCATTGGTATCCGAAACACTCCGGGGCGTCAAGGGTCCGGAGGAGGGGAGATGAAGCAATGGTGGAGACGATGCGCGCCGCGCGGATGCACGAGGTCGGCGGACCGATGCGTATCGACGAGGTGCCCAGGCCGACAGCCTTCGGCTCGAATGTCGTCGTCGAGGTCGCGACGTGCGGAATGGTGCCCAACCTCGGCAATGTGCTCAAGAACTGGCCGAGCTGGTGTCCGCATCTCCCGCAGCCCGAGCTTCCCGCGATTTTCGGCCTCGATCCGGCCGGCACGGTCACCGAGGTGGGCGAGAATGTGATCGGCATCCGCGCGGGCGACCGTGTCTACGTCTCCCCGGTGCGCTCCTGCGGCGCCTGTCCGCCCTGTCTCGACGGCAAGCGCACCGAATGCCGCCTCATGACCTTTGGCGGTTATTTCGGCTTTCAGGAGGAATCGCAGACGCTCTTCGACCAGTATCCGCATGCCGGTTTCGGTGAATTCATGCTGGCTCCCGCCTATTCCCTGGTCAAGCTGCCCGACAATGTCTCGTTCGAGGACGCTTCGCGACTCGGCTATCTCGGGACCGCCTATTCGGCGCTCAAGAAGGCCGGCCACATGGGCGGCAAGTCGGTTCTGATCAACGGTGGCACCGGCACGCTTGGCATCGGCGCGGTGCTGTTCGCGCTGGCGCTCGGCGCGACCAAGGTAATGGTCACGGCGCGTAACCGGGAGCTGCTCGCGCGCGTGCGGCAGCTCGATCCGCGGCGAGTCCACGTCTTTTCCACCGAGGAGGGATCGATCCAGCCGTGGGTCCGCTCGCTCACCGACGGCGGTGGCGCGGACTATGTGCTCGACACGCTGGGCGCGGTCGCCTCGCTCGAGGTGATGAAGGACGCCATGCTTTCGGTTCGCCGCGGCGGGCGGATCGTCAACATCGGCGGCACGGCGGGCGAAATGGCGATCGACGTCAAATGGCTGATGGACGACCAGATCGCCTTTGTCGGATCGGTCTGGTTCACCACCGCCGAGGGCTATGAGATGGTCGAGATGATGCGTGCGCGCATCGTCGACATCACCGGCTTCGAGCATCGCAAGCATTCGCTTGACGAGATCAACGAGGCGATCAACGGCGTCGGCAGCGGCGATGGCGGCTTCACCTCCTACATGGTCACGCCGCGATGAGCGGAACGCGCGCGCCGCGTCGCGTGGTGACGGGCGTTCGCGATGGCAAATCGGTGTTCGTCGGTGATGGGCCGGCGCCCAATTGTCATCACTACCAAGGCTGGCCGGGCTTCATGACCTCGGTTGTCTGGGCGACGGCGCCGGCGCCAACGGTCCCGCCTGGCGACGATGAGCCGGCCCCGCCGTACCGCGATGTCGTGCCCGCCCTTGGCGAAACGCGGTTGATGATCGTACGCTTCCCACCCGACAGCATGTTCGCCGATCCCCGCTTCGATCCCGCCAAGCTCGACGGGGAGCAGGCCCGCCATCTAAACAGCCTGGCCGAGCGGTTCGAGGAGGCCGATCCCGGAATGCACCGCACCGACAGCCTCGATTACGACCTCGTCCTCGACAACGAGATCTGGCTCGAGCTCGACGATGGCGAAACCCGGCATTTACGGCCGGGCGATGTTGTTATCCAGGGTGGCGCCCGCCATGCTTGGCGCAACAGGTCCAACAAGGTCACTACGATGTGCTTCGTCCTGATCGGAGCCGAGCGCCGGGTGTGAAAACGGTCGGGATCATCGGCGCTGGCGCGATGGGCGCGGCGGTGGGCGCGCAGCTCGTCGTTAATGGCGGCCGGGTGCTTTCGCCGCTGCCGGGCGCAGCGAGGCCAGCATAGCGCGGGCGAGCGCGGCGGAGCTGACGAGCTGCGCATTCAAGGAGCTGGCAACCGCGGAGCTTATCGTCTCGATCGTCCCGCCCGCGCAGGCCAAAGCGGTTATTGAGGAGCTAGCCTGGTGTTTGATCAGGACGGAAGCGGTTGTTCATCGAAGCGAACGCGCTGTCCCCCGATACCAAGCGCGCGTTTGCGGATCGCGTCGCGCAACGCGGCGGCAGGATGATCGACGGCGTTATCATCGGCGGTCCGCCGCGCGAGGGCTATTCGGGCCCTCGCCTCTATCTCTCGGGCGAACATGCCGGCGAGGCGGCTTGGCTCGGCCAATACGGGCTGGACAGTGCTGTATGCGCTCGTCCGCCCGATATCGCGCTGCCCAGCGCGTTGCCGATAGTCGAGCCGATCACGTCGGGGATGACCGCGAGGAGGTTGTCGCCGAACGAGCCGCCCGACAGCGCGGTGCGCGTCGCCGCGCCGGCGATCGCGCCCGCCGCGCCCGACTCGTAGAGGAAGTTGTGCGCGCCCTCGCCGATGATCACGTCGTCGCCAGGACGGGTGTGCACCTTGAGCGCGATCTGGTTGCCCATGCTGCCCGACGGCACGTAGAGCGCGGCCTCGACGCCGAGCAGCTCGGCGACGCGCTCCTGCAGGCGATTGACCGTGGGGTCCTCGCCGTAGACGTCGTCGCCGACCTCGGCGCGCGCCATGGCCTCGCGCATCGCCGGGCTCGGCCGTGTCACGGTATCGGAACGAAGATCGACGAGCGCCCCGGACATGGCGGGGAACATATCACCTGCCGTCGAGCGTGGCCTTCGGCTTCTTGGCGGGGCCGGCGTCCTTGGAGCTGACGGGCGGCGGGGCCGGTGCGGGCGGCGGCGGGGCCGGATCGCCCAGCTCGTCCTTGAGCTTGCG
>JACMKH010000307.1 GCA_014380205.1 Sphingomonadaceae bacterium | reverse complement strand
GAGCGCCCGGCCGCCGAATGCCAGCCCGCCGACCAGATCGCGCGAGCGCGGTTCACGCGGCGCGGCGCGGTCGATTTCGTGATGCGCGACCGTACGCTGATCCGGGCGCGGCTCGCGGGCGAATGCCTGTCGCTGGGCTATTACCGCGCCTTCTACCTGATCCCCGGGGAGGACGGCCGTATCTGCGTCGGACGCGACATGGTCGTCTCGCGCGAGGGCAGCCAATGCGCGATCGCGACCTTCCGCCGCCTGGTTCCCGACACTCCCCGCCGCCCGCGAAACTGACCCCGTTGGTTGACTTTCCGCCGCCGCGCGCGCAATCGTCATGGTTCAGCGCCGCGCTTCGGCCCGCGCCCGAACAGCATCCGGAACGCCCATGAGCTTCGCCGATCTCGGCCTGTCAGACGAATTGCTGCGCGCGGTGGCGGAGTCGGCCTACGACACGCCCACCCCGATCCAGCAGCAGGCGATCCCCTCGATCCTGATGGGGCGCGACATCGTCGGCATCGCACAGACCGGAACGGGCAAGACCGCCGCCTTCGTGCTGCCGATGATCGACATCTTGGGCGAAGGCCGCAGCCGCGCGCGGATGCCGCGCTCGCTGATCCTCGAGCCGACGCGTGAGCTCGCCGCGCAGGTTTCCGAGAATTTCGACAAATACGGGCAGAACCACAAGCTCTCAATGGCGCTGCTGATCGGCGGCGTCTCGATGGGCGACCAACTGAAGGCGCTCGAGAAGGGCGTCGATGTGCTGATCGCGACGCCGGGCCGGCTGATGGACCTGTTCGAGCGCGGCAAGATCATGCTCAATGGGTGCAGCCTGCTGGTGATCGACGAGGCCGACCGGATGCTCGACATGGGGTTCATCCCCGATATCGAGCATATCTGCACCAAGCTCCCCAAGGCGCGGCAGACCTTGCTCTTCTCGGCGACGATGCCCGCGCCGATCAAGAAGCTCGCGGACAAGTTCCTCGACAATCCCAGGCAGATCGAGGTCGCGCGCCCCGCGACCGCCGCGACCAACATCGACCAGCGTCTCGTCGAGACGACATCGCGCGGCAAGCGGTCGAGGCTCAGGCAGTTGCTTGGCGAGGACGTGCGCACCGCGATCGTCTTCGCCAACCGCAAGACCACGGTGCGCGAGCTCGCCCAGAGCCTCGCGCGCGACGGCTTCGCGGCGGGCCAGATCCACGGCGACATGACCCAGCCCGAGCGGATGCGCGAGCTCGACCGCTTCAAGCAGGGCGAGATCAACATCCTCGTCGCCTCGGACGTCGCCGCGCGCGGGCTCGACATCAAGGGCGTGAGCCACATCTTCAACTATGACGTTCCCTGGCACCCCGACGACTATATCCACCGCATCGGCCGCACCGGCCGCGCGGGCGCGAGCGGCATCGCGATCACGCTCGCGACGCCCGAGGACAGCGAGTCGGTCGACAATATCGAGAAGCTTACCGGCCAGAAGATCGCGCGCGACAAGGGTGGTGCCGAGGAACGGACGGAGCCCCGAGAGGACAGCGCCGAGCGCGAGCCGCGCCAAGCGCGAAACAGGGGTCGCGCGCGCGAAGAGGCGAAGCCGGCCAGACTGCCGCGGCCGCG
>JACMKH010000306.1 GCA_014380205.1 Sphingomonadaceae bacterium | reverse complement strand
GTATTTGGCGTGGATCTCGAGGCCGGGCGTGTAGTCGGACTTGTGCGTGCCGTCGCGCGCGACGCCCATGTCGCCGGTGGCGACGCCCTTGACGCTCCCGTCCGCGTTGAACAGCACCGCGGCGGCGGCGAACCAGTAGCGCGGCGCGTCGTCGGCGAGCGTATCGACGCCGGCGTCGCGCCACCACGCGAGCGTGCTCACCAGTTCGTCGTCAAGGCTCATCGCGTTCCGCGCCCCCAAACGGTCATAGACTCCGAGGTTGACGACGCGGTCAATCGAAAGGCATCGCCTATCTGACGGAATGTGGGCAGGATGCGATGACATGACGATGTGCGCGCGCGAGCTGGAGGCAAAGCGCTGATGTCCGAACGGGAATCGATGGAATATGACGTCGTGATCGTCGGCGCGGGCCCCGCGGGCCTCGCCGCCGCGATCCGGCTCAAGCAACTCGCCGAAGAGCGCGGGCGCGAGCTTTCGGTGTGCATCCTTGAGAAGGGCTCGGAGGTCGGCGCGCACATTCTATCGGGCGCGGTGGTCGATCCGATCGCGGTCAACGAGCTGCTCCCCGATTGGAAGGAGCTCGACAGCCCGCTGACCGTTCCCGTCACCGAAAACCACCATTGGGTGCTGGGCAAGCGCAGCAAATGGGAGCTGCCCCATGCGCTGATGCCGCCGTTCATGAACAACAAGGGCACCTACACGCTGAGCCTCGGCAATTTCTGCCGCTGGCTCGCGGGGATCGCCGAGGGGATGGGCGTCGAGATCTTCCCCGGCTTCGCGGCGGCCGAGGTGTTGTTCAACGCCGACGGCTCAGTCAAGGGCGTCGCAACGGGCGACATGGGCGTCGCGCGCGACGGCACGCACAAGCCCGAATATCAGCCCGGGATGGAGCTGCACGCCAAATACACCTTCCTCGCCGAGGGCGCGCGCGGGCACCTCACCAAGGAAACGATCCGTCTGTTCGATCTCGTTGCGAACGTCCAGCCGCAAGTCTATGGAATTGGCCTCAAAGAACTGTGGGATTTCGATCCCGACAAGCACTTCGCCGGCCGCGTGATCCACACCCAAGGCTGGCCGCTCGACGATGCCTGGGGCGGCGGCTTCCTCTATCACCAGGCCAATCACCAGGTCGCGCTCGGCTTCGTCGTCGCGCTGAACTACCGAAACCCCTATCTCTCGCCTTTCGAGGAGTTCCAGCGCTGGAAGACGCATCCCGCGATCCGCGCGATTCTCGAAGGCGGGCGGCGCGTGTCGTATGGCGCGCGCGCGATCAACGAGGGCGGCTGGCAGTCGGTGCCCAAGCTCACCTTCCCCGGCGGCGCGCTGATCGGCTGCTCGGCTGGCTTCGTCAACGTGCCGCGGATCAAGGGCAGCCATACCGCGATGAAGAGCGGCATGCTCGCCGCCGAGGCCGCGTTCGACGCGATCGCCGCCGACCGCGCGGGCGACGAGCTGAGCGCCTATCCCGATGCGCTCGAGCAGAGCTGGGTGGCCAAGGAGCTCAAGAAGGTCCGCAACGTCGAGCCCGCGGTGGCCAAATTCGGCGCCACTTGGGGAACGCTCTGGGCGGGCGCCGACATGTGGATGCGTCAGCTCCGCATCGGGCTGCCCTACACCTTCAGGCACCATGCCGATCATACGCGACTCTGGCGCAAGGACCAGGTCGCGCCGATCGACTATCCCAAGCCCGACGGCGTGATCAGCTTCGATCGGCTCTCCTCAGTGTTCCTCTCGAACACCAACCATGAGGAGGATCAGCCAATTCATCTCACGCTCAGGGACCCCGACATACCGATCGGCCACAATCTGCCGCTTTATGACGAGCCCGCGCAGCGCTATTGCCCGGCCGGGGTCTATGAGGTGGTCGAGACCGAGGGCGGGGGACACCGATTCCAGATCAACGCGCAGAATTGTGTCCACTGCAAGACCTGCGACATCAAGGACCCGACCCAGAACATCAACTGGGTGGTCCCCGAAGGCGGAGGAGGGCCGAACTATCCCAACATGTAGCCCGCGCGCCGCGCTTATCGCCGCGCTTCTGCTCGCCTCGCCGGGGGCCGCTCCGGCCAACGTCCCCGACCCCGCCGCCTCGCTCGCTGGCTATGCGCGCGCGCGCCTCG
>JACMKH010000305.1 GCA_014380205.1 Sphingomonadaceae bacterium | reverse complement strand
CGCCCGCCTCGCGGAAGCGCGTCTCGAAGCCGCGGATCGAGGTCGAGCCGGCGGTGATCATCACCGCGTTGCGGATCGCGAACTCACGCGCGGCCCAGTCGCCCGCGCCGCTGAGCGCCTCGGGGAGCACCGCCGCGCCATTTTCCGCGACCCATAAATCGTTGGCGTAGAGCGGGTTGAGCGGCGCGGGCTCGACCCCGACCGTGCGCCAGTCCGCGCCGAGCTCGTCGGCGAGCGCCTGCGGCAAGCTCGTCCACACGCCCTGTCCCATCTCGGCCTGCGGAACGACCACGGTGACATGCCCGTCCTCGCCGATCTTGAGAAAGGCGTTGAAAATCTCCTCGCCCTCGGAAGCGACGAGATTGGGGCTGTACGAACGCGGCCACGCCGCCCAGGCAACGAGCAGCCCCACGCCGACGCCGCCGCCGATCAGGAAGCCGCGGCGCGAGATGCCAAAGCCACGCGAACTCGATGTCATCCGCGAGCCCTTAGTGGCTGGAGATGCGGTATTGAAGGGATGCTGGAGGAGCGCTCACATCATCCGCGGCTTCGAAAACACGCGCACCACCTCGGGCTCGAAGCTCTCCAAACTGTCGATGTCGAACTCAGAATCGAAGCCCGGCGCGTCCCATTCGTCGCACAGGCGGCAGGCGAGCGAATACCAGCTCTTGCCCTTGTGCGCGTCGCGGAGGTCGGTGGGGCGGTCGAAGAAATCGTAATAATAAGCGCCCTGAAAATCCTGGTGGTGCCTGATCGCGTGGTAGAGATCGTCGCTGACATAGGGCTTGAGGATTTCGGCCGAGATCGCGCCGTGGTTGGGGACCGACATGGTCTTGCCGATGTCGTGGCAGAGCGCGCCGACCACCTCCTCGTCGCTTGCCCCCGCGCGCCGCGCGAGGGTCGCGGTCATCAGCGAATGGTGGAGCTGGTCGCAAGCGAAGCCGAGCGTAAGATCGCCCAAATCGCGCAGATGCGCCATGATCCGCATCGGCGCGGTCGTCCGGTAGTGCGCCCGGTGCGCGTCGCCGATCGCCTTCCACTGATCGGCGGTCCCCTCTTCCATCCGCGCGAACGAATCCATCAACCGCCTTCCTGTTTCGGTGCGGCCTCCTTATGAGGGCGAAAAGCCGTTGGGGGAAGCCTTGGACCTGTCGCTGATCGCCGCCGCCGGCGCAGACTACATTCAGTTCGAGCGCCTCGGCCTGTCGCCGATCGCGCTCGATCTCGGCTTCTTCCAGGTCCGCTGGTACAGCCTCGCCTATATCGCGGGCATATTGATCGGCTGGTGGTATCTGCTCAAGCTGATCGCGCGGCCCGGATCGCCGATGGCGCGTCGCCACGCCGACGACCTCGTCTTCTACGCGACGCTCGGCATCCTGATCGGCGGGCGGCTCGGCTATGTGCTCTTCTACCGGCTCGGCGACTATCTCGCCGATCCGGTCGCGATCCTGCGGATCTGGGACGGGGGGATGTCGTTCCACGGCGGGGTGATCGGCGTCAGCCTCGCGATCTTCTGGATGGCGTGGCGGAGCGGGCTCGATTGGCTGCGCATTCACGACTATGTCGCGTGCACCATCCCCTTCGGGCTGTTCTTCGGGCGGCTCGCGAACTTCGTGAACGGCGAGCTCTGGGGCCGCGAGACCACCGTGCCCTGGGCGATCCAGTTCATCGAGACGCGCGACGGCTACACCGGCCTCGGCCCGCCGCGCCACCCGAGCCAGCTCTACGAGGCGGGGCTCGAGGGGATCGGGCTGTTCCTGCTGCTCTGGCTGCTGTTCTGGAAGACCGACACGCGGCTCAAGCCCGGCCTGCTCACCGGCGTGTTCCTCGTCGGCTACGGCGCCTCGCGCTTCCTCGTCGAGATGGTGCGCCAACCCGACGCGGGGCTCGAGAATCTGTCCTGGGGCCTGTCGATGGGGCAGACCTTGACGCTGCCCATGCTGATCGGCGGAGCGTATCTGATCGCGACCGCGAAGACGCGCGCGGAGAAGGTGAAACCGATCGCGCCGGAGGCGGATGCCACCTGATTTGGAATCCCGCCTCCGCCGCCTGATCGCGCGCGAGGGGCCGATACCCGTCGCGCGCTTCATGGCCGAGGCCAACGCCGCCTATTACGCCTCGCGCGACCCGCTCGGAGCCGAGGGCGACTTCATCACCGCGCCCGAGATCAGCCAGATGTTCGGCGAGCTGATCGGCGTCTGGCTCGCCGACCTGTGGAGCCGCGCGGGCGCGCCGGCGAACGCGCGCTACGTCGAGCTCGGGCCGGGGCGCGGCAGCCT
>JACMKH010000304.1 GCA_014380205.1 Sphingomonadaceae bacterium | reverse complement strand
GTTCCGGCAATAATAGGCCAGGGCCTCGGCGAAATCCTGGATGGCGCCCGCGCGGACCAGCCGGCCGATGACACCGTCTGCCACCAGGCGCTGGCTGCCGGTGGCGCTAGCCGCGACGACCGGAAGCCTCGCCGACCGCGCCTCGAGCGTGACGTTGCCGAAGGTCTCGGTGACGCTCGGGTTGAACAGCATGTCCATCGAGGCGACCGCGCGGCCGAGATCGGGCCCCTGCTGGAAGCCCGCGAACACGCCCTCGGGAAGCCGCCGCTCGAACCATTCGCGCGCGGGTCCGTCGCCGACGATCAGCGCCTTGTGGCGGACCCCGCGCTGCTTGAGCTGGTCGATCGCGTCGGACCAGACGTCGAGCCCCTTCTCCATCACCAGCCGGCCGACGAACCCGATCGCGGGCTCGTCGTCGGCGATGCCGAGCCCGCGCCGCCAGGCGAGGTCGCGGCGGTTGGGGTTGAAGGTCTCGCGGTCGATGCCGCGCGTCCAGATGCCGACGTCATAGCTCATCCGCTGATCGCGCAGGAGCTGCGCCATCGATTCCGAAGGCGCGAAGATCGCGTCGCAGCGGCGGTAGAAGCGGCGCAGCATCGCGAGCAGGATCGGCTCGAGGAAGGTCAGGCCATAGTAGCGCGGATAGGTCTCGAAGCGCGTGTGGACCGAGGCGACGACGGGGAGCCCCCAGTGGCGCGCGAGCGTCACCGCGCGATGGCCGAGAATCTCGGGGCTCGCGACGTGGAAGATGTTGGGCGCGAAGGCGCGGATGTCGCGCTTGACGCGGGAAGGCAGGAACAGCGGCGCGCGATATTCACCGCGCCCCGGAAAGGGCAGCGCGGGGACGTGGACGAGATCGCCGGTCGCGGGAAAGGCGGGCTCGGCGACCACGGGCGAATAGGTGCGCACCGCCGCGCCCTGGCCGAGCAGATAGCCGACGAGCCGGTTGAGCGCCTGGTTCGCGCCGTCGCGGACGTAATTATAATTGCCGCTGAACAGCGCGATGCGAAGATCGGTGACGTCCATGTGCGGCGCTCGCATGAGTGACGCGCCGCTCTAGCGAGCGGTGTGAGGGAGCGCGAGTCTGGTGGGATGGTGGTCGACCGCGTCCTTTCGCCGTCATGCTGAACTCGTTTCAGCATCCATTGGCGCTTCGGTCGCGCGTCATAGCGGAGTTGCCGCTCATGGATGCTGAAACAAGTTCAGCATGACGGAGTTATGGAATGGGCAATCCCGTCTGGATGCCGCCGACGGTCCGTCCATGAGCGAGGAGACGAAAAATGCGTGACGCCGAAGCCGTTGCGGGCATGCTTTGCCCGGTGTGCAAGATCGGGCTTACGATGAGCGACCGGCAGGGGGTCGAGATCGACTTCTGTCCGCAATGCCGCGGCGTCTGGCTCGATCGCGGCGAGCTCGACAAGATCATCGAGCGCAGCGGCGCGGGCGAATTTGGCGGCGCGGCGCCGGGCGCGCGTTCTGCGAGCGCGGTCGAGACGATCCGCCAGCCGCAGGGTGGCCATTACGGCGATTCCGAAGGGCGCTATGCCCAGGGCGACGGCCAATTCGGGCAGCGGCGCAAGCGGTCGTTCCTGTCGGACCTGTTCGACTGATCGACTAGGGAGCCGAAAAAGGCCCCGCCGGAGCGATCCGGCGGGGCCTTTTCGTTGCGCGATGCGCGCGAGCCTCACTTCTCGGTGAGATACTCACCCGCGTCCGCGTCGGTGCCGTGGCCGCTCGGGACGACCTTGCCGAGCGGATCGTCGCCCGTGCCCTGGGCGTCGCGCGCCGAGCGGGCGAGTTCGGCCTCATGCTCCTCGGCAGCTGAATCGGGCGCGATCAACGCTTCCTGAAGGCGCTTGTGCTGAGCGCGGAGCGCGACGTCGCGCGAGGTCGCGGCGACGCGCATCCGGTTCATCCCGGCGCCCGTCCCCGCCGGGATCAGCCGGCCGACGATGACATTCTCCTTGAGCCCCGAGAGCGTGTCGACCTTGCCCTGGACCGCGGCCTCGGTGAGCACGCGCGTGGTCTCCTGGAACGAGGCCGCCGAGATGAAGCTGCGCGTCTGCAGGCTCGCCTTGGTGATGCCGAGCAGCACGGGCTTGCCCGCGGCGAGCTTCTTCTTCCCGGCCTTGAGCCCCTCGTTGATCTCGTCCATCTCCTCGCGGTCGAGCTGCTCGCCGGGGAGCAGCGTCGAATCGCCGCTCTCGGTGATCTCGACCTTCTGGAGCATCTGGCGGACGATCGTCTCGATGTGCTTGTCGTTGATCTTGACGCCCTGGAGCCGATAGACCTCCTGTATCTCGGCGACGAGATATTCGGCGAGCGACTCGATCCCCATCACCTCGAGGATGTCGTGCGGATCGGGCGATCCGGCGACGAGGTTGTCGCCCTTCTTGACGAAATCGCCCTCCTGGACGTCGATCACCTTCGACTTGGGGATCAGATATTCGACGCGGTCGCCCTCCTCGGGGACGATCGCGATCTTGCGCTTTGCCTTGTAATCGCGGACGAACTCGATCCTTCCCGCGATTTTGGCGATCACCGCATTGTCCTTGGGGATGCGCGCCTCGAACAGCTCTGCAACGCGCGGCAGGCCGCCCGTGATGTCGCGCGTCTTGGCCGCCTCGCGGGGCAGGCGGGCGATGACGTCGCCCTCATGGACGGTCTGGCCGTCCTCGACCGCGATCACCGCGCCGGTGACGAGCCGATAGACGGCCGCCTCGCCGCTGTCCTCGTCGAGCAGCGTGATGCGCGGCTTGAGGTCGTCCTTCTTGGTCTTGGCCTGGTCCTCGGTGACCGCGCGCTGGGTGATGCCGGTCGCCTCGTCGGTCTCCTCACGCACCGTGCGGTTGTCGATGAGGTCCTGGAAGCGCACCACGCCGGCTTTCTCGGTGATCACGGGCATGAAGCTCGGGTCCCATTCGGCGAGCCGCTCGCCCTTGGCGGCGAAATGCCCCTCGGCGGCCATGAGGTGCGCGCCATAGGGGATGCGGTGGACCGAGAGCTCGCGGCCCTCCTCGTCGACGAGGGCAAGCTCGCCCGAGCGCGAAGCCGCGATCGTGCGACCGCGGCTGTCGGTCAGTGTCGGCATCTCGCGATACTCGACCTTGCCGTCGATCACCGCCTCGAGGTTCGACTGTTCCGAAAGCTGCGCCGCGCCGCCGATGTGGAAGGTCCGCATTGTCAGCTGGGTGCCCGGCTCGCCGATCGACTGCGCGGCGATCACGCCGACCGCCTCGCCGATGTTGACCGGCGTGCCGCGCGCGAGATCGCGCCCGTAGCATTTGGCGCAGACGCCGACCTTGGATTCGCAGACCAGCGGCGAGCGGATGCGCACCGACTGGACGCCGGTCGCCTCGATCGCGGCGACCATCGCCTCGTCGAGCAGCGCGCCCTCCTTGACGACGACCGTGTCGGTCTTGGCGTCGGCGATGTCCTCGGCGGTGGTGCGGCCGAGAATGCGCTCGCCGAGCGAGGCGATCGTCGATCCGCCCTGGATGATCGCGCGCATCTCGAGCGCGCGATCGGTGCCGCAGTCCTCCTCGACGATCGTGCAGTCCTGTGAGACGTCGACCAGACGCCGCGTCAGATAGCCCGAGTTGGCGGTCTTGAGCGCGGTGTCGGCGAGGCCCTTGCGCGCGCCGTGGGTCGAGTTGAAATATTCGAGGACGGTGAGCCCCTCCTTGAAGTTGGAGATGATCGGCGTCTCGATGATCTCTCCCGAGGGCTTGGCCATCAGCCCGCGCATGCCGGCGAGCTGCTTCATCTGCGCGGGTGAGCCGCGCGCGCCCGAGTGCGACATCATGTAGATCGAGTTGATCGGCGCCTCGCGGCCGGCGGCGTCCTTGGGGGTCGCGCGGATCTCGTCCATCATCGCGTTGGCGACGGTGTCCGAGCATTTGTTCCACGCGTCGATCACCTTGTTGTACTTCTCGCGCTGGGTGATCAGCCCGTCCTGATACTGCTGCTCGAAATCCTGGACGTCCTCGCGCGTCTTCTCGACCGTCCCGACCTTGGAGGCGGGGATGATCATGTCGTCCTTGCCGAACGAGATGCCCGCCTGGAAGGCGTGGCGGAAGCCGAGCCCCATGATCGCATCGGCGAACAGCACCGTGTCCTTCTGCCCGGTCTCACGATAGACGGTGTCGATGACGTCGGCGATCTCCTTCTTGGTGAGGAGGCGGTTGACCGTCTCGAACGGCACCTTGTGGCTCTTGGGCAGCGTCTCGCCGATCAGCATGCGCCCCGGCGTGGTCTCGACGCGGAGCATGTACTCATTACCTGCCTCGTCGGTCTGCGGAACGCGGCTGGTGATCTTCGAGTGAAGCGTTACCGCGCCCGCGTGGAGCGCCTGGTGGACCTCGGTGATGTCGGACAGGATCGCGTTCTCGCCCGGCTCGCCCTCGCGGTCCATCGAGAGATAATAGAGCCCGAGCACCATGTCCTGCGAGGGGACAATGATCGGCTTGCCGTTGGCGGGCGAGAGGATGTTGTTGGTCGACATCATCAGCACGCGCGCCTCGAGCTGCGCCTCTAGACTGAGCGGCACGTGGACCGCCATCTGGTCGCCGTCGAAGTCGGCGTTGAACGCCGAGCAGACCAGCGGGTGGAGCTGGATCGCCTTGCCCTCGATCAGCACGGGCTCGAACGCCTGGATGCCCAGGCGGTGGAGCGTCGGCGCGCGGTTGAGCAGCACGGGATGCTCGCGGATCACCTCGTCGAGGATGTCCCAGACCTCCTTGCGCTCCTTTTCGACCCATTTCTTGGCCTGCTTGAGCGTCATCGACAGGCCCTTGGCGTCGAGCCGCGCGTAGATAAACGGCTTGAACAGCTCGAGCGCCATCTTCTTGGGCAGCCCGCACTGGTGGAGCTTGAGCTC
>JACMKH010000303.1 GCA_014380205.1 Sphingomonadaceae bacterium | reverse complement strand
CCGCGCCGATCCCCGCCGCCGTGCGCACCAAATCGACCGACCCGACATCGAACACCGGCTTGGCGTCGGGCTGGTCGCCGACCTTGGGATCGTCGCCGCTGAGGAACAGGAAGGCGCGGACGCCGAGCGCCGCCGCGCCGACGATCGCGCCCTGCAAGGCGATCCGGTTGCGGTCGCGGCAGGTCAGCTGGACGATCGGCTCGACCCCCGCGCCGAGCATGATCGCGGCGGCCGCGACCGGGTCCATCGCCGCGCGCGCCGAAGCCGAATCGGTGACGTTGACTGCGTCGGCGAGCCCGGCAAGCGGGCGGGTCTTCTCGATCAGCGGTTCGGGCGAAAGCGACAGCGGCGGTGTGATCTCGGCGGTGAGCACGAAGCGGCCCGAGGCGAGCGCGGAGGCGAAGCCGGTCATCGCGGTGGCCATAGCGCGTTTGGCCGGGTCCGCCAGCCCGCCTTGTTGCGCTGCGTCATTTCGGCTAACGCGCCGCCACCTCCCGCTCAGGACTTCCGAATGCCCCGCAGCCTCCGCAACGTGGCGATTATCGCGCACGTCGATCATGGCAAGACGACGCTCGTCGACCAGCTCTTCCGCCAGTCGGGGACCTTCCGCGACAACCAGCGCGTCGAGGAAAGGGCGATGGATTCCAATGAGTTGGAGAAGGAGCGTGGGATCACGATCCTCGCCAAGTGCACCTCGGTCGAGTGGCGCGGGACGCACATCAACATCGTCGACACGCCGGGGCACGCCGATTTCGGGGGCGAGGTCGAGCGCATCCTGTCAATGGTCGACGGGGTCATCCTGCTCGTCGACGCGGCCGAGGGGCCGATGCCGCAGACCAAGTTCGTCACCGGCAAGGCGCTCGCGCTGGGGCTCAAGCCGATCGTCGTGGTCAACAAGATCGACCGAACCGACGCGCGGCCCGCGCAGGTGCTCGACGAATGTTTCGAGCTTTTCCTGACGCTTAACGCCAACGACGAGCAGCTCGATTTCCCCGTGCTCTACGCGAGCGGGCGCGCAGGCTATGCGGGGAGCGACGACAGCGTCCGATCAGGCGACCTTACCCCGCTGTTCGAGACCATCGTAAGCCACGTCCCCCCGCCCGATGCCGACCTCGATGGCCCCTTCGCGATGCTCGTCACCCTGCTCAACCGCGACAATTTCCTCGGCCGCGTGCTCACCGGGCGGATCGCGAGCGGGCGGCTCGAGCTGAACATGCCGATCAAGTCGCTCTCGCCCGACGGGAGCGCGGTCGAGCAGGGCCGCGCGAGCAAGATCATGGCGTTCGAGGGGCTCGAGCGCGTCCCCGTCGAGAGCGCCGAGGCGGGCGACATCGTCGCGATCGCGGGGCTCACCCACACCACCGTCGCCGATTCGATCGTCGCGCTCGACGTCGCCGAACCGCTCCACGCCCAGCCGATCGACCCGCCGACCTTGGCGATGACCTTTTCGGTCAACGATTCGCCGCTCGCGGGGCGCGAGGGATCGAAGGTGACCAGCCGGATGATCCGCGACCGGCTCGCGCGCGAGGCCGAGGGCAATGTCGCGATCCGCGTCACCGAGAGCGACGAGAAGGACGCGTTCGAGGTCGCGGGGCGCGGCGAGCTTCAGCTCGGCGTGCTGATCGAGACGATGCGCCGCGAGGGCTTCGAGCTCACCATCAGCCGCCCGCGCGTACTGTTCCGCGACGGTGAGGGTGGACGCGAGGAGCCGTATGAGACCGTCGTGATCGACGTCGACGACGAGCATGCGGGGACGGTCGTCGAGAAGATGGCGGGGCGCAAGGCCGAGATGACAGACATGGCGCCCTCGGGCGGGGGCAAGACGCGGATCACGTTCAGCGCGCCGAGCCGCGGCCTGATCGGCTATCACGGCGAGTTCCTCTCGGACACGCGCGGCACCGGGATCATGAACCGGCTGTTCGAACGCTACGGCCCGCACAAGGGCCGCATCGAGGGCCGCGCCAACGGCGTGTTGATCTCGAACGCGGCGGGCGAGGCGATCGCCTATTCGCTGGCGAGCCTCGAGGAGCGCGGCTGGCTGATGGTCGGCAACGGCGAGAAGCTCTACGAGGGGATGATCATCGGCGAGAACGCGAAGGTCCAGGACCTCGAGGTCAACCCGACCAAGGCCAAGCAGCTCACCAACATCCGCTCCTCGGGCAAGGACGACGCGATCCGCCTGACCCCGCCGCGCCGGCTGACGCTCGAGCAGGCGATCGCGTATATCAACGACGACGAGCTGGTCGAGGTGACGCCGAAATCGGTGCGGCTGCGCAAGCGGCACCTCGATCCGCATGAGCGCAAGCGAGCGGGGCGGAAGACGGAGGGAGCTTGACCTTAGTCAACAGATTGACTAAGCGGGCGCCATGACCACGGTCAGCGTTCATGAGGCGAAAACGCATCTCTCCCGGCTGATCGAGAAGGTGCTCGCGGGCGAGGAGGTGGTGATCGCGCGCAACAAGGAGCCCGTGGTCCGATTGATCCGCGAGGCGCCGCCGAAGAAGAAGCCGCTGCTGGGCGCGCTCAAGGGGCAGATCAGCTTCGACGACAGCTTCTTCGATCCGCTGACCGAGGAAGATCTCGCCGCATGGTATGACGGCAAGATTTGAGACTTCTGCTCGACACGCACGCATTGCTCTGGGTGCTGGAGGACAATCCCCGGCTGTCGCGGCGCGCCGCCGAGGCGCTCGCCTCGCCGGATGCCGAAAAGCTGGTCAGTGCCGTTTCGGCCGTCGAAATCTGCCTCAAATTCAAGCTCGGCAAGCTGCCCGGATCGGCCGCGCTGGCCGAGGCCTTCGCGGAGACGATCGCGGCGATCGACTGCACTCCGCTGCCCGTATCGATGGAGCACGCGGCGCTGGCCGGCTTGCTCGACATCGCGCACAAGGATCCGTTCGATCGCCTGCTGATCGCGCAGGCGCGGATCGAGCGCGCGCCGCTGGTGTCGAACGAGGCGCTGTTCGATGCCTTCGGGGTCGAGCGGATCTGGTAGGGGCGGAGGCCTGTCGTCCATGACCCCGCCCGAACCGGAGCCCGACACCGTCGCCTTCACCGCGCCGCTCAGCGTGTGGCGGACCGAGCGCTATGGCGACATGGGCTATGTCGTGATCCCGGGCGCGGCGGCCGACGCGATCGGCGCGCACGAGCTCGCGCGGCGGCTGGACCAGGGTCGTGGGCGGGGGGG
>JACMKH010000302.1 GCA_014380205.1 Sphingomonadaceae bacterium | reverse complement strand
CCTCGCCCGCATCCGCGCCGATCTCGCCGATGCCTTCGCCGGCCTGCTCACGCCGCAGGACCGGGCGGGCTGGCGGCCGCACGTCACCGTCCAGAACAAGGCCGAGCCGAGCGTCGCGCGGGCGCTCGCGCGCGAGCTCGCGGCGGAGTTCAAGCCCCGCCCCCTCGCGATTATGGGCTTGGCGAGCTGGTTCTATCGGGAGGGCGAGTGGGAGCGGATCGCGCGCTACCGGTTCGACTGAGTGGGCTCGGGGACAGTCTATTGACTGCCCCCGTTTCCAAACCCCTACCGCCTATCCCGCCAGTGCCTCGATCCGCTCGATCTCCGCCGCGAACTCGGCGCACAGCCGCGCCGCCTCCTCGTCGGGAAGCCATCGCGTCAACAGGGGATAGATGATGCGGTTGTAGCGCAAGGTGCGATCGTCCCACGGCGCTTCCGCGGTGACGGCGCGCGCCGATGCGAGAATAACGGCGAGATCCTGGCGGATTTCGGCGAGGTCGGGCTCGTAGCCGCGCGGCGGCTCCCTGTCCCCAAGGTCGAGCCTCGGCTGCTCCTCGGTTCTCGTGGCGAGATCGGTCATATGCGATCCTAAGCAGGCGATGGCAGGACACAAGCAAGGCGAGCGAGAAATCTGATGATGCTTGCGGGCGAAGCCGTGCTCGTCGAGGA
Source organism: Sphingomonadaceae bacterium (assembly GCA_014380205.1). Classification (GTDB taxonomy): domain Bacteria; phylum Pseudomonadota; class Alphaproteobacteria; order Sphingomonadales; family Sphingomonadaceae; genus Parasphingopyxis. The sequence goes on along the minus strand of JACMKH010000302.1, from coordinate 6,779 downwards.
CGAAGGGCGGACCGTTCTTCGCGCGGGTGATCCCACGGCATGGTCCAAGGGCGTCGTGAACGGCCATCACCTGCGCAACGAAAGCGATGCGGATTGCGTCTTCATCGTGGTCGGCGGCGGCGAACGCGCCAGCGGCGCCTATTCTGACCTTGACATGCTCTTCACCGTCGACAACCGCTACACGCGCAAGGATGGGAGGAAGTGTCAGCGCAAGCGAGTATGACGATGCGGCGCGCAATCATTTCATCGCAGAACGTTAAATCGCGCCCATTGAAGCAGCGCGCTCCAAGGTGAAATACGTTCCGGTTCGGGAACGGGGATAGGGACCAGCTTGCCGTTTTTGACGACAAGCAGCTTGCCGTCGATCGGAAGCTGGAAAAGGCCTACCCCGAAAATAGTCTTTAAATCGACCATCGGAGGACGAAACGCCTTGCAATGAATCCGCAACCGCGCCTTCTTCGCTGCCAGATCGAAGCTCACAACGCTGATCCTTGTGCCACCGAGTTTGTTGAACAGAAACTCGTTCCACAGAATCGAACCGGGCTGCCATTCGTGATCATGCATTGTTTCGTCGACTGCGACGATCACTGAGCTCGGATCGGCCGGAAATTCGTGGAACAGCACAGTCGGCCTGCCAAGTCCGGAGTCGAAATCCTCCGGCATGCGGAATTCGGCGATCCAGCCACCCGCTTCCGCCGCGAGGTATCCCGAAATTTCCCCGTGGCCGAGCGCGACGATGTCGACTTCGGAGATATGGCTGCTCTTGAGCGTCGGGCGCCAAATCCGCGCGTCCGACAGCCAGCCCATTCGCGCCATGTTCGGCGCGTTCAAGAGTGGGCCGCGCGGCGAGAAGCGATGGCCTGCATCAGCATCAACACCCATCGCGCTCATGATGTCGTGGCGGTCGTAATATTCTCCGTCCTGCGACCAAGTCTCGGCATTTCGGTCGGACCGGTCGAACGAATGCTCAATCCCGAAGAGATGGCCGAGTTCGTGCGCCAGCCATGTCGCATTGGCATCGGTGGGGCCGCAGAGGATGTTGCCCTGCGAGCCGCCATCGCCAACGCCGACGTTGAAATGCGCCACGACATGCTTGAAATCGGCGAATTCGACGTCAGTAAACTCGGCGATCGCGCCGTTGATCTTGTCAGCTCTGCCGGGATGATCAGCTATGAAATCGGCGAGATCGATGTCGAGCGTTTTCCAGCCAAACACGGCCGACCCGTCAAGGTCGATCGTCCCGAGCGAGGCCTGGCGCCAATAGTCGCTGAGCCCGCCGGTTCCTGCCGCAAAAAGATCGGTGTAAAATGATGACGGGTTTGGTTCGGCGGCCGACTGGTCACGGAACTTGCACAGCAGCACGACGATAGGCTGAGAACCTTCCAAGAACATCAATCATCTCCCTGACCGCTGAAAAAAACCGAAACGACTGTTCGCGAATTCGCCGGATCGTAACGTCGGCCCAAACGTCGCGCAAGACGTGCACGGGACCCTCGAACTTTTCAATCACCCAATCCTCTTCTCGCGCGGCCGCGATCAAGTTTTGCACGAAGGGATGCGCGACACCGCATGCATGTAAGGCGGCGCAAAGCGCGCGACGGGGATTGAATGGGTGGTTCAGCCGTGTCACGACCGGCCCGTACATGATGTCCGCCGCGCCGAATTCGCCGAACAGGAAAATCGCCGTCGCCGCCGTGGCGCACGCGCGACCGAGGTCGTCCCCGGCTATCCCGATCGCACCATGCCGAGGGACGAGGAGGCGGCGAAGGAACTCAAGAAGCGCGCGCTGATCAACCGCTACAACGCCCGCCCGCAATGGCTGGCGAACGCCCACGCCGTGCTCCGTGAAGTCGTCTCCGGCGCTTATGGCTGGGGCGACGACTGGGAGCGGAGTTGCTCACCGACGGCGATATCCAACGCGGGCTCCCCATCGGGCGGCTCGATCTCGCGCAGTGGCCACGCCGGCAACCCTCCGCGCGCTCCGCGCCTCCGCGCGAACCAAAACCCTCTTGACAAATAGGAACTCGTCTGGTTATTTTTGAAGATGAAGAAGAACTAGTCTTTATCTGCCCCCCTTCAGCGTTGCTTCCGATCCCCGTCCACCCTCGCGCAGGCGCCCCCCGCACAAGCCGAGCGCATCGAGATGCTCGGCGACATAGGCCATGGCCGGGCGGCCATCGCCGCCGGCATTGCCGAGCCACGACCGCCCAACGGATTTCCGCCCCGCGCGAGCGTCATCTTCGTCATCTTCTGCCCAGCCCGGCCCCTTTCGTTGCCCCCCGCGTGACTATCAAGTTGATCAACTTTCGCGTCCGAGCGATCCACGGCCAAACGCGCCGCACGCGTGAACCTTTGTGTGACCTTTCGCGATGGTGCGGCCGCCGCCGCCCCGGCCGCGGCCTCCTCAGTCGATCTGCCCGATGCCGTCGCAGCTCAGGTCGAACGCCGCGATTCCCGCGTCGAGATAGGCCGCGAGCATCGGCATATCCATCAGCTGGATCACCGCATCGCTCCCCGCGTCGGAAGCCTCCTCGATCGCCTCGGCCCACTCGCCCGTTTCGAAGGTGCCGCTGCCGACCCAGGTGAGCGCGAGCATCTCGGCGAGCTGATCCTCGGCGAGATCCGAAAGGATCGTCTCGATCTCCTCCTCGATCGAATCATTCTTCTCGTCGATCAGCACGTCATACTGGTCGTCGTTTTTCTCGGTGTCGTCGTCGACCTCGTCGGGGTCGGCGGCGGGGACCTGCGCGTCGAGCTCGCGCGCGCGAATAATGATCCGGCAGATCGTCTCGAGCGGGGTTTCGAGGTCCATTCGCGTCGCTCCACGGCTTCAGCTTCGTGCCGATGAACGATGGCCCGGCGCGCCGGTTCCCGCGCGCCTGCGCGATTGACCGGTCGGCGGCGCGAAACTATATGCCGCCCACGCCCGATCCGGGCCGCGTCTCGGGGCGGAGTAGCTCAGCTGGTTAGAGCAGCGGAATCATAATCCGCGTGTCGGGGGTTCAAGTCCCTCCTCCGCTACCAAATCGGTCAGCATGATCGCGCGGGTTCGGATCGCCGTCTGATTGTCGCCGATTTCGCGATCCGGGTTGCGCCGCTCGCCGGCCCCGCGAGGGTCGCCTTCGTGTTGTGAGGATTGTTCAATGGTGGTTGAGAAGACCGAAGGGGCTGCCGAGACAATAGTGGCGGTCGGCCCCGATGAGGATCAGGCCGCGATCGCGGCGGCAACGATTCGCGCGCTCATCGAGGAGGGCGACCACGCCGGCGCCGCGCAGTTGCTGGCCGAGGCGCGCGATCGGTTCGCCGACCACCCCCAGCTTGCGCTCGCACAGGGCGCGTTGCTCGAGGCAACCGGAAAATGGGATGAGGCCAAGGCGCTGTATCAGAGCTGGCGCGACTCCGATGCGCGCAATCCACAAGGCTTCGCCGGGCTTTCACGCGTCGCGATCGAGCGCGGCGCGACGGTGGTCGCGACCAAGTTCCTCCGCAAAGCGCGCGCGCGCGGCCTGCCGCGGGGGGAGTGCGAGCTGCTCGCCGCGCGAATCGCCGGCAAGCTCGACAAGCAAGTCCGGCACAGCGGGGATGCCGGCACGTCGCGCGAGAAGCGCATCGAATGGGCGCGCGCGGCGCTGGACCTTCATGATGCCCCGCTTGCCCAAAAGAGCGCGCAGGAAGTGCTCGACGCCGATCCCGACAATCTCGAAGCGCTCGAAATCCTCGGCAGGGCGGAATATCAGCTGGGCAATATCGAGGCCGCGGCCGCGGTCTGCGAGCGGCTTGCCGCGCTCGAGCCCGACAACCCGGACTGGGTCACCTACCGGATCGGGATGGCCTCGACGATGGGCGACTATGACGGCGCGGTCGCGATGCTGCGCGAGGCGATCACCGCGCATCCCGACAATATCGATTTCTATCGCCGCGCGAGCAAGCTGGGTCTCCCGTCCGATCTGAACGAGCACGGCATGGCGCTCGCCACGAAGGTCGGTCCCGATGACGCGCCGCACCGCCAGCGCATCGCGGCCGCGATCCTGATGCAGTCGGGCAAGGACCTCCCCGAAAATCTGACGTCTCAATACGCCAATATCTTCGTTCCTCCGGAGACCGATCTGAAGCGCCCGCTGGTCGAGGATGACGGCGCGCCGATGCTCGTCGCGCGCGCCGAAGGGCCTGCGCCCTTGGTGATCGTCTTCACCGGGCTCGCCGATCAGGCGCAGATGCCGGTCGCGACATTCGATCGCAATCTCGCCGCGCTCGGCGCTTCGGCGATCTATCTGCGCGACCGCTCGCGCTATATTTTCCTCCAGGGCATTCCCGGCGTCGCCGCGGACCGCGACACCGCGATCGCGATGCTGCGCGACCTGATCGCCGAGATTGCACCGACGCGCCTGATCACGCTCGGGTCGTCGTCGGGCGGCCATGCGGCGATCGGCTACGGGCTTGCGCTCGGCGCAGACACCATCATCGGCTTTTCGGCCGCCTCCAACCTGACCGCCGCCTTTTGCGCGGCGGACGGCCGCGGCCGTGCGCTGATCCACAAGCTCAGCCGGCTCCCCGAGGATATGCTCGATCTGCTACCCGCGCTGCGTTCGAGCGCGAAGCGGCCCGATATCCACCTCGTCTATGGCTCCCACCATCCTCAGGACCCGATGCACGCCGAGTATCTCGCGAGCGACGGCGGCGTCTCGCTCTATCCGCTCGACGACGTCGTGACGCACCCCACCCTCGCGGTGATGGCGAGCCGTGGCGATCTTTTGCCCTTCCTCACGGGCATCGTCGCGCCCGAAACCGTTCCAAGCTGAGCTTTCCAGCGCGAAACGCAATCGGCGCCGCCAGGCGCTTCCGCCGCGCGCCGCGCGACCCTATGTCCCGCCCGCAACGCGCGGAGAAGGAGCGTCCATGGCCGAGACACGTCGCGCCAAGCTGATCATCCTCGGCTCGGGTCCCGCCGGCCTGTCGGCCGCGATCTATGCCGCGCGCGCGGGGCTCGCGCCGATCGTGATCCAGGGCGTCGAGCCCGGCGGTCAGCTCACCACGACGACCGATGTCGAGAATTATCCGGGCTTTGCCGAGATCATCCAGGGCCCCTGGCTGATGGAGCAGATGCAGAAGCAGGCCGAGCATTGCGGCGCCGAGCTTCATTGGGACAGCATCACGAGCGTCGATCTTTCCGAACGCCCGTTCCGCCTGACGAGCGACGGCGGCAAGGAATATCTGGGCGATGCGCTCGTCATCGCGACCGGTGCCCAGGCGCGCTGGCTCGGGATCGACTCGGAGACGCTGCTGCGCGGCAAGGGCGTCTCGGCGTGCGCGACGTGCGACGGCTTTTTCTTTCGCGGCAAGAAGGTCGCGGTGATCGGCGGCGGCAACACCGCGGTCGAGGAGGCGCTCTACCTCACCAACCACAGCGACGACGTCACCCTGATCCACCGCCGCGACGCGCTCCGCGCGGAGAAAATCCTCCAGGATCGCCTGTTCGCGCATCCCAATATCCATGTGCTGTGGAACAAGACGGTGGATAAATTTGTGGGTGAAGGCGATCCCGAGGGTCTCGTCGCGATCGACCTTAAGGACACCCAGGACGGCACGATCTCGCGGATCGAGGCCGAAGGCGGCTTCGTCGCGATCGGCCACGACCCGGCGACGGGCATCTTTCGCGACTGGCTCACGCTCGACGCCGACGGGTATATCGAGGTCGAGCCCGGCACGACGCGCACCGGCGTCCCCGGCATCTTCGCCTGCGGTGACGTCATGGACAAAATCTACCGCCAGGCGGTGACGGCGGCCGGGACCGGCTGCATGGCGGCACTCGACGCGGAGAAATTTCTGGCCGAGCATGGCTTGGCGGAGTAGGGTTGAGCAGTTACCAGATGAATACTAAGCTTTGCTTTTGAATCGCTTGATCACATTCACATAAATCGCGGCAGCCCGCTCGAAATCTCCGTCCCTCGCGAAGCTGTGCGCATCGGTGTCGAGCATCTCGACTTGGAACCGCCGCTCGCGCGCGCATCGCGCCAGCGCGCCGCGCTTCCATTCGTGCTCGAAGGCCATCGCCGTCGCATCGCCGCGCGCGAGCACGATCTGCGCGGGCGTGCGCGTCTCGCCAAGCGCCGCAGCGACGCGCGCCGCCAGCCCGTCCTTCACGGCGGGCTTGGCGATGCGCAGCACGCCGCCGATCGCCTTGCGATAGTCGATCCCGCCGGTCAGCACGCGTTTCCAGCCTTCGGCACTCGTCAGTTGCTGGGCGTAGCGCCGCCTGATCGCGGCGGGCGGGGGCGCGCCCGCTTTGGCCTCGACCACCCAGGGATTGGCGAGCAGCAGCCCCTCGAGCCCGAGCGCGCGATGCTCGAGGCAAAGCAAGGTCGCTCCGTCGCACAGCCCGAAACCCAACACGCGGCGCATATCGGGATGCCAGGCGCGGAACGCCGCGAGCGCCGCCTGCGCGTCAGGCAACCCCGCCTCGAACCCCGGATCCTCGCCCGAGCTGTCGCCGACGCCGCGCCGGTCGTAGCGGATGCTCGGATAGCCCGCCTCGGCGAAGGCATCGGCGAGCAGCCGCATCCCGCGATGCGCGCCGAAGCGGACTTGCGTTCCCCCTGTGACGAAGAAGATACCCGTCTCGGCGGGCCCGCCGAGGATCGCCGCGACGAGCATCTCGCCCTCGCAGGGGATCGCGATCTGGGTCAACATGACGCCATCCAGCCACGGATATCGGCGGCCATCGCCGTGGCGAGCTCGGCGCTCGGCCCCGGCTCGGCGCGCCGCCACAGCGCCGCGCCGGG
>JACMKH010000301.1 GCA_014380205.1 Sphingomonadaceae bacterium | reverse complement strand
TTGGCTGGCGGGACGGTTTCCCGCCGGACACTTGCTCCCTTACCTGGTAAGCCAAACAGCAGGCGCGGTGACGGGGTTGGTTGCGGCTGGGGCGCGGGCTCAGGCGGCGTCGGCGCTGGCGGCGGCACGCCCTCGGGCGTGACTTGGTCCTCGGTGGCCTCGACCGCCTCGTTCTCGGGCGCCTCGGTCGCCTCGACCTGATCCTCGGTGGGCTCGGCGGGGTCGGGCTGCTGCGCCCCCAAAGGCATTGCGACGGCAAGCGCGAGCACGCTCGCGGCGATGCGGAGTTTCATGGCGATCCCCTTTTTTTGTTGGGGCGGACGCTAGCCCGACGACGGGCGCGATGGAAGGTCAGTTGTGGCTGGCGAACGACGGCTCGTCGAAACCGGTCAGGCGGCAGTGCCCCTCATGGCGCCGACGTGTCGACTTGATCGCTCGCCGCGGATGGCTCCTCGGGCATGCGATACGCGTAATAGCTGGCGAGCGTCTGCGCATAGGGCGGGTCCATATTGCTCAGCGCAATGATGATGACATCACTCTCGGGATAGATGCGCAGCTCGGCGTTCATGCCCGGCGCGCCGCCGCCATGCCCGAAATGGCGTGAGCGGCCGGCGCCCTGCGTTTGAAAGCCGTAGCCATACCAGCGCCCGCCGACCTGCGGCCGGGTGGCCTCGGCGACCAGCGGCAGGGGCAGCAGCGTCCCCGCGCTCAGCGCATGGGCGAAGCGGAGGAGATCGGCGAGCGTCGAATAGCCGCCCCCCGCCGCCGAGCCGCGATAGGGCAGCGTGTCCACGTTCGGCGCCCAGCGGCCCTCGCTCCATGTATAGCCGTCCGCGCGGCCCGGGACGTCCACCTCCTCGGGCAGCGAACCGGTGTCGGTCATGCCCGCGGGCGCGAAAATGTGATCGTTGACGTAATCGTAATAGGACTTTCCCGAGACCCGCTCGACGATATAGCCGAGCAGGACATAGCCGTAGTTGGAATAGCCCTCGCGCGAGCCGGGCTCGAATTCCGGTCCGCGCGCGCCGAACATCGCCACGTAATCGGCGAGCGTTCTCACCTCGGAGCGGCGCGCCGCATATTCATCGGTGAATATTTCCCCGGTGCCGCCGGTATGGGTCAGCAGCTGGCGGATGGTGACCTTGTCGGCGATCTCGCGATTGGGATAATCGGGCAGATACCGGCCGATCGTTCCGTCGAGCGCCAGCCGCCCCTGATCGACCAGCTGCAGCGCCGCGACGGCGGTGAACATCTTGTTGGCCGAGCCCAGCCGGAAGCGGGTGTCGAGCGTGACCGGCGCGCCGGTCGCGCGATCGGCCAGGCCCCAGGTCCCGCGATAGATGGTCTCGCCACCCGTTTCGATCAGCATCGCCCCCGAAAACCTGCCCTCGGCGGCCAGCGCGTCCGCGCGGCTCTGGAGGCTGGCCAGCGCTTCCGATTGCGTGAGGCGCGGGATGGCGAGTTCGGGGGGCCGGTCGACGACCGACAGCGCGGCGTCGGTGAAGATCGTCGGATCATTCGGATCGATGACGAACCGGGAGCGATAGAGATCATCGGATTCGGGGACCGTCATCAGCACGGTGATCGCGTTGGGGCCATCGGCTTCGATCCGAACAATGGTCATCGGCCCGGTCTGGCCGCGCAATGCGATCCAGTCTTCCGGCGCGGTCTGGCGATGATAGCGATCATTATATGCCTGAAGCGCCGCGCGATCGCCGGAATTATATGCGGCGAACCAGGCGCCGAACGCAGTGCCCGCGGGAGTATCGGGAAGGGTCTCGACCTGATGACCTACCGCCGCGGGGGCATCGGGCTGCTGGGCGAACCCGGGAATGGCGATGGCGAGCGCGAGGATGCTCGCGGCGATCCGGACTTTCATGGCGATCCCCTTTTGGCCTGCTGGCGCGGACGCTAGCGGGCAGGGGGGTGGGATGGAAGGCTGGCGTTGCCATCGCCCGGCAGTTCGTCGAACGCCGCGATCAGCGCTCAAAATTTCCCACCGTAGCGCGCGGGCCGAGATCGTAGAGCTGGCACTCATAGAACAGCGCATCATGGTCGCCGCGCGTATCGGCTGGTGTCGCGCGCCGCGACGTCTCGCGCGCGCATTCGCTCGCCATAAGCGCATCGTGCGCCGCCGTGCGCGGCGGCAGCGGCTGCCCGCTTAGCAGTGGTCCGGGACGATAGAGGCGCGTGGGCTCGCCGTAGAAGGCGCGAAAAGCGTCGAGCGCCGCGCCGTGATAGATGCTGGCGTGGGTCTCATGATCGCCTTGCGGGACATAGAGCCATTGCAGGCCCTCGGGCGCATCGCGGCGCAGGGCTTCGACGAGAAGCGCGACGCCTTGTTCGTGGCGATAGCCCTCGTCGGCGAGCGTCAGGTACAAGCGCCGATCGCCGGGCGGAATTGCATCGAGGAAGGTCGCGGCCGACCGGCCATAGAGCATGTCCTCCCACCACAGCGACGGCGAGACGGCGATATAGTCATCGAACAGGCTCGGCTCGCGAAACAGCGTCTCGATGACGAACAATCCCGCGAGCGATTCGCCCATCACCGCATCCCGGCCGTTGGTGCGGTAGCGCTGCGCTACCCAGGGCTTGACGTCTTCCCGGATGAACCTGCGGAACGTCTCCGCTCCGCCGGGCGCGGCCCCGAGCTCGGCCTGATAGGCCGCGACGTCGGTCGCGGGCGGGGTGATCTCGTGCCGCCGGTTGACGGTCTCGATGCCGACGAGGATGAACGGCACGAAGGTCCCGTTGACCTCGCGGCTCTGGGCGATGCCCGCGATGTGCGGAAAGTCCTGCTCGGGCCCGCCGTCGATGACATAGACCACCGGGAAGCGGCGTTGCGGATCGGACGCATGCTCGGCCGGGAGCCGGACGCTGATCCGTCGCTGCCCGCCCAGCACGCGCGAATCGATCGCATATGTCCGGCCGATCTCGACCGCTTCCCCAACCGGTATTGGCTGCTGCGACAATGCGGGTGTCCCGATGGAGAGTGCGAGCGCCAACACGCTGGCGGCGAGGCGGAATGTCATGGCTATTCCCTTGGTTTGTTGGGCGGACGCTAGTGGGCCGGGTCGCGCGAGGGAAGCGAGTTCGAGGTCGGCTATCCGCCGTCGATTCTCAATGCGCGCAGTAGCGAAACCGCTCCTCGCGAGGCGCGCGGAGGCGGGCGCGGACGTAATAGGCGATCATTGCGTCGATGCGCTCGGAGGCGACTTCGCCGAAGAATTCGCTCGTGCGCTCGCGCCAGACCTCGGTGCAGCGCGCTTCGGGGGCGTCGCTCGCGGCGCAGCTGACGAGCGCGTCGAACGCGGCGCGCCAGCGGGTGAAGGCGGCGCGGTCCATCGGCGCGC
>JACMKH010000039.1 GCA_014380205.1 Sphingomonadaceae bacterium | reverse complement strand
TATGCCTCGGGGCAGATGACCCGCGCGGCCGTGGCGGGCGGCGCCAAGCTCGCGCGCGCCGCGCAGCCGCCCGCGCTCCCCGCGTTCGGCTGGGACTATGGCCGGCTGGTCGAGGCGCAGGCCGATTTCTGGAACGACAGCATCGCGCTGTGGTCGCGCTTCATGAACCTCGAGGCCGCGACGCCCGAGACCGAGGATCCGGCGCGCGCGGCCGATCGCCGCTTCGCCGCGCCGCAATGGCGCGACAACCCGATGTTCGACATGATCCGCCAGAGCTACCTGCTGATCGCGGACAACATGCTCAGGAGCGTCGACGCGATCGACGGGGTCGAGCCCCGGCAGAAGCAACAGATCCGCTTCGCGACGCAGAATTTCATCGACGCGATGAGCCCCTCGAACTTCGCGCTGACCAATCCGCAGGTGATCGAGAAGACGATCGAGACGCGCGGCCAGAACCTGCTCCAGGGGCTGCGCCACATGCTCGCCGATCTCGACAGGGGCCAGCTCACCCATACCAACACCGCCGCCTTCCGCCTCGGCGAGAACATCGCCGCGACCCCGGGCAAGGTGGTCCGCCAAACCCCGCTCTACCAGCTCATCCAGTACGAGCCCGCGACCAAACAGGTGTTTAAGACGCCGCTGATCGTCTTCCCGCCGTGGATCAACCGCTTCTACATCCTCGATCTCAATCCCGAGAAGAGCTTCATCCGCTGGGCGGTCGAGCAGGGGATCACCGTGTTCGTCGTCTCGTGGAAATCCGCCGACGGCTCGACGCGCGACGTGACCCAGGACGATTATGTCGCGCGCGGCCAGGCCGATGCGATCGACGCGGTGCGCGAGCTGCTCGGCGTCCCCTCGGTCAACGCGATCGGCTATTGCGTCGCGGGGACTACGCTGGCGATGACGCTCGCCTGGCTCGCCGCCAAGGGCGAGACCGCCAAGGTCGAGAGCGCGACCTTCTTCACCGCGCAGGTCGATTTCTCCGAGGCGGGCGACCTCCAGCTGTTCATCGACGACGTCCAGGAGCGGCTGATCGCGCAGCTCGGCGACGAGTCGGGCTATCTCGACGGGCGCTACATGGCCGCGACCTTCAACATGCTGCGCGGCCGCGACCTGATCTGGAGCTATGTCGTCAACAATTACCTGCTCGGCCAGGACTATCCCGAGTTCGACCTGCTCCACTGGAACGGCGACACCACCAACCTCCCCGCCAAATGGCACCGCGCGTACCTGCGCGACTTCTACCGCGACAACAAGCTCGCCCAGCCCGGCGCGCTCCAGGTCGACGGAACGCCGATCGACCTTACGCGAGTCAAAACGCCGAGCTACGTCCAGGCGGGCCGCGAGGACCATATCGCGCCGCCCGAGAGCGTGTGGAAGATCACGCGCCATTTCGAGGGTCCGATCCGCTTCGTGCTCGCCGGCTCGGGGCATATCGCAGGCGTGGTCAACCCGCCCGCGGCGAACAAATACCAATATTGGACCAACGAGCGCGAGGCGCACAGCCTCTCCGAGTTCGTCGCGGGCGCGGCCGAGACCAAGGGCAGCTGGTGGCCCGACTGGCTCGCCTGGCTCGAGCCGCATTCGGGCGACAAGGTCGACGCCAAGGGCGCGCGCATCCCCGGCAAGGGCAAGCTCAAGGCGCTCGAGGACGCGCCCGGCAGCTATGTGAAGAGCCGCTAGGCCTCGTCGAAGAACCGCTCGCGTAGCTCGCGCTTGAGGATCTTGCCGTTGGCGTTGCGCGGAAGCGTCTCCGCGCAGAAGGCGATCCGAACGGGGCTCTTGAAGGGGGCGAGGCGTTCGCGGACCCAGGCCTGGAGCTCGGCCTCGCTTGCGCTCTCGCCGGGGGCGAGGTGGACGACTGCGGCGGGCTCCTCGCCGAGCGTGCGGTGGGGGAGGCCGATCAGCGCGGCGTCGGTCACCGCGGGATGGTCGTAGAGGACATTCTCGACCTCGATCGAGAAGATGTTCTCGCCGCCGCGGATGATGATGTCCTTGGCGCGGTCGACGATGAAGAGGAAGCCCTCCTCGTCGAGCCGAGCGAGATCGCCGGTGTGGACCCAGCCCTCCGTGAAGCATTCGGCGCTCGCCTCGGGCTTGTTCCAATAGCCGCGCGCCATCTGCGGCCCCTTGGACCAGAGCTCGCCGACCTCGCCGACTCCGAGATCGCGCGCGCCATCGATCGACATGATTCGAAGCTCGGCGACCGCGACAGGCGGGCCCGCGCTATCGGGGCGGTTCATGTAATCCTCGGCCGAATGGCTGGTCACCGTTCCCGAGGTCTCGGTCATCCCCCAGCCGTTGCCGGGAAGCGCGCCGATTTTCGCCTTGATCAGCCGGACGAGCTCGGGCGCCGAGGGCGCGCCGCCGTAGCTCACCGATTCGAGGCTCGACAGGTCGTATTTGTCGAAATCGGGATGCTCGAGCAGCTGCCAGGCGATCGTCGGCACGCCGCCGGTGATGCCCACGCGCTCGGCCTCGATCAGCTTGAGCGCCTCGAGCGCGTCCCATTTGCGCATCATCACGAGCTTCGAGCCCGACGCCATCACGCCGAGCAGCACCGCGCAGAAGCCCGTGACGTGGAACAGCGGGATGACGAGCAGCAGCACCTTCGACTCGGTCTCGGCGGGCGGGGTCTCGCCGCGCCGGAGCATCGCGCGCTCGGAGGAATAGGCCGCCGAGAGAATGTTGGTCAGCGCGCTGCGGTGGGTGAGGATCGCACCCTTGGGCTGGCCGGTGGTGCCGCTCGAATAGAGGATGGTGGCGTCGTCGTCGGGGTCGACATCGGCGTCGGGGAGCACGCCCGCGGGGAGGTCCGCCCAGTCCTCGGGGGCGCCGATGATGTCCTCGATCGGGTCGGCGCCCTCGAGCGCGCCGGTCGCGCGGCAGACGATCACGCGATCGATCAGGGGCAGGTCCGCCAGCTTCTCCCTGACGCGCGCAAGGCGCTCCTCGTCGCAGATCAGCATGCGGCTTCCCGAATCGCTTAGGCCATATTCGAACTCGGTGGCGGTCCACCACGCGTTGAGCGGCACCGCGATCGCGCCGATCGCGTTGACCGCGAACACCGCGACGATCCATTCGGGGATGTTGCGCATCGCCACCGCGACGCGATCGCCCTTGCCCACGCCGGAGGCGGCGAGGTCGCGCGCGAGCGCGCAGGTCGCGCGAAACCAGGCGTCGTAGGTGATGCGCTGGTCCTCGAGCACGATGAACTCGCGCGGCCCGTATCCCGCCGCGACCAGCCGCGCGAGCTCGCCGAGGGTCGGCGGGAGGTTCTTCCAGATGCGCGTGGCCACGCCCCTGATGACGCGCTCCTCGGTCTCGAACTTCGCCCCCGGCGCGCACAGCGCCGCCTCGACCTCGGCGAGCGTCATCGCCGGCCAGCCGGGCTCGCTCGTGTCGCGCGCTGCGTCGGTCATCGGGCTCCTCTCCGCCGGGGCCGCGCTCGATGCGATTCGCGCGCGCTCCCCCGGCTTTCTGGTATCAGGCTATTGCCCCCGCGCCGCCACGGCAAGCGTCGATGCCCGCCGGCCCCCGATGCCGCTACGTCAACCGCCGATCGCGGGCACGAGGCTTGCCAAGCCCGCGCGCGCGAACGAAGACGGGGCGAGCGACAGACAGGAGGGAGCGCCGCCATGTCCCCGATCACCACCGAACGCCAGGGCGATGTGCTCGTCATCGTCTCAAACAATCCGCCGGTCAACGCGCTCGGCGCGGCGGTGCGCCAGGGGCTCGCGGCGGGAATCGAGGAGGCGGCGGGCGACGATTCGATCAAGGCGGTAGTGATCCGCTGCGAGGGCCGGACCTTCTTCGCGGGGGCCGACATCACCGAGTTCGGCAAGCCGCCGGTCGAGCCGATGCTTCCCGCGGTGGTCGACATGATCGAGGCGTGCCCCAAGCCCGTGGTCGCGGCGATCCACGGCACCGCGCTCGGCGGCGGGCTCGAAGTCGCGCTCGGCTGCCATTATCGCGTCGCGGTCCCGTCGGCGCAGCTCGGCGTTCCCGAGGTCAAGCTCGGACTGCTTCCCGGCGCGGGCGGGACGCAGCGGCTGCCGCGCGTGGCAGGGATAGAGGCGGCAGTCGAAATGTGCGCGACGGGAAATCCGATCAAGGCGGCGCGCGCGCATGAGCTCGGGCTGGTCGACGCGATCGTTGATGAGGGCAATCTCGCCGAAGCGGCGATCGCCTTCGCGCGCGACGCGATCTCCAAGGGGCCGCGCAAGGCGCGCGACCTACCGATCAAGGGCGATCCCGCCGCGATCGAGGCCTTCGCCCAGGCCAATGCGCGCAAGTTCCGCGGCTTCGACGCGCCCGCCGCCAACATCGCCTGCGTCGAGGCGGCGACGCGGCTGCCCTTCGACGAGGGCATCGCGTTCGAGCGCGAGCAGTTCATGAAGCTGATCTTCGGCGTCCAGTCGGCCGCGCAGCGCCACATCTTCTTCGCCGAGCGCAAGGCCTCCAAGATCGACGGCCTGCCCGAGGGCACCGCGCTGCGCCCGATCGACAAGGTCGGCGTGATCGGCGCGGGGACGATGGGCGGCGGCATCTCGATGAACTTCCTCTCGGCGGGCATCCCGGTGACGATCGTCGAGATGGCGCAGGACGCGCTCGACCGCGGCACGGGCGTGATGCGGAGGAACTACGAGTCGAGCGCGGCCAAGGGGCGGATGACCGCCGAGCAGGTCGAAGCCGCGATGGGCGCGCTGACGCCGACGCTGAGCCTCGAGGACCTCGCCGACTGCGACCTCATCATTGAGGCGGTGTATGAGTCGATGGACGTCAAGAAGGAGGTGTTCGGCAAGCTCGACCGCATCGCCAAGCCCGGCGCGATCCTTGCTTCCAACACCAGCTACCTCAACGTCGACGAGATCGCAGCCAGCACCTCGCGCCCCGGCGACGTGCTCGGCATGCACTTCTTCTCGCCCGCCAATGTGATGAAGTTGCTCGAGGTGGTGCGCGGCGCGAAGACCGCGCCCGACACGCTCGCCACCGTGATGGACCTCGCCAAGAAGATCAGGAAGGTCGCGGTGGTCGCGGGCGTCTGCGACGGCTTCATCGGCAACCGCATGCTCAAGCCGCGCCAGATCGAGGCGATGAAGCTGCTCATGGAGGGCGCGACGCCGCAGCAGATCGACAAGGTCCATGTCGAGTTCGGGATGCCGATGGGGCCCTTCCAGATGTCGGACCTCGCCGGGGTCGACATCGGCTGGCACCGCGACCCGAATCGCATCGAGAACGTCCGCGACGCGCTCTGCGCGGTGGGCCGCTGGGGGCAGAAGACCGGCAAGGGCTTCTACGACTATGACGAGAAGCGCAACCCGACGCCCTCGCCCGAAGTGCAGGGAATCATCGACGATTTCTCGGCGAAGTCGGGCGCGACCAGGCGCGAAATCTCGAACGAGGAGATCGTCGAGCGCACGCTCTACCCGATGGTCAACGAAGGCGCGCTGATCCTCGAGGAGGGAATGGCGCAGCGCGCGTCGGACATCGATGTGGTGTGGATCTACGGCTATGGCTGGCCGGTCTATCGCGGCGGGCCGATGTTCTGGGCCGACACCATCGGGCTCAAGACGGTGGTCGAGGGGCTCGAGAAGCACCGCGACGCCTTCGGCCGGGATTTCCGGATGTCCAGCCTGCTCACCGACAAGGCCGCGAAGGGCGAGCGGTTCACCTGATGCTGGCCTCCGAACCCGGCGCGATCGAGACCGCCGCGCGGATCGCGCGAGGCGAATCGGGCGCGCTGCTCGAATGCGAGGCCGCGATCGCGCGGATCGAGGCGCGCGATCCGCCGATCAACGCGGTCGTGATCCGCGATTTCGACCGCGCGCGCGAGGCCGCGGCCCAAGCCGACGCGCTCCTCGCCGCGGGCGAGCGCCGTCCGTTGCTGGGCGTTCCGATGACGGTCAAGGAATCGTTCGACGTCGCGGGGCTGCCGACGAGCTGGGGATTCGAGGCGCACCGCGAGCATCTCCCCAAGCGCGACGCAATCGTCGTCGCCCGCCTCAAGGCGGCGGGCGCGGTGATCCTCGGCAAGACCAACGTCCCCGTCGGGCTTGCCGACTGGCAGGCGGTCAACCCGATCCACGGCCGCACCAACAACCCGCATGACCTGACGCGCACCTGCGGCGGCTCGTCAGGTGGGTCGGCGGCGGCGCTCGCGAGCGGCATGGTCCCGCTCGAATATGGCTCGGACATCGGCGGCTCGATCCGCGTGCCCGCGCATTTCTGCGGCGTCTGGGGGCACAAGCCGAGCTACGGCGTCGTCCCCGTCGAAGGCCATGCGCCTCCCGGCACCGACGGCGCGCGGCCCGCGCTCGGTGTCGCCGGACCAATGGC
>JACMKH010000300.1 GCA_014380205.1 Sphingomonadaceae bacterium | reverse complement strand
TTTCGCGGGCTTCGCCGGGGGACCGAGCGCCGCGAACATCGTGGAGACAGGTTTCTGGGTCGCGGCGGTCGGCGTCCCGCTCGGCGTGATCGGGCTGCTCGCGGGGATCAGGCTGGCGCGTCACGCCGGCTCGGCGGCCGACACGCGCGGAACGGGTTGATCGGTCGCGCGGGGCACGGCATAGCGCCGCCGTGGTTCGCTTTTCGTTCTGTGGTCACGATCTCGTCGCGCTGCCCCAGGCGGCGCTGTTCTGGCCCGCGCGGCGCGCGCTGCTCGTCGCCGATCTGCATTTCGAGAAGGCGAGCTGGTTCGCCGGGCGCGGCCAGATGCTGCCGCCTTATGATTCGATCGCAACGCTCGCCGATCTCGGCGCGCTGGTCGCCGCGACCGATGCGCGCGAGCTGTGGTGTCTCGGCGACAGCTTCCACGACGCGGCGGGCTGCGAGCGGCTGCCCGAGCGCGCGCGGGTGATGCTGACCGCGCTGACCGGGTCGCTGCGCTGGGTGTGGATCACGGGCAACCACGACGCGGAGATGATCGACCATTGCGGCGGCGAGCTTTGCGTCGAGGCCGAGGTCGACGGCATCATCCTGCGCCACGAGGCCGATCCGCGCGAGCCGCGCCCCGAGCTTTCGGGCCATTTCCACCCGCGGCTCAGCGTCCGCCTGCGCGGCCGCAAGGTTCGCCGCCGCTGCTTCGTCGCGACCAGGACCAAGCTCATCCTGCCGGCGTTCGGTGCCCTGACGGGAGGGCTCGACGCGACGCATCCCGAGATCGTCCGCGCGGTGGGCGCCAACGCCGAGGCGCTCGTGCCGCTCGACGATCGGCTGCTGCGGTTCCCGCTCGCGGCGTGAGCGTCAGCCTGCGGGCCGCGCCGAATAGTCGTTCGCGAACATCCGTCTGAGGTCCGCCAGCTTCGGCGCGTCGTGCGCGACGATATAGGGGTGGCGCGGGTTCCGGCTCATGAAATTCTGGTGATAATCCTCGGCGCGGTAGAAGCGCCCATCCTCGATCCGCGTTGCGAGCGGGCGCGCGAACCGCCCGGAGCTGTTGAGCTGCGCGATATAGGCCTCGGCCGCCGCGCGCTGCTCGGCGTCGCGCGGGAAGATCGCCGAGCGATACTGCGGCCCGGTGTCGGGGCCCTGGCGGTTGAGCTGGGTCGGATCGTGCGCGACCGAGAAGAAGATCTGGAGCAATCGGCCGTAGCTCACGCGGCTCGGGTCGTAGGTCACGCGGACCGCCTCGGCGTGGCCGGTGCGGCCGCGGCCGACCGTCTCGTAATGCGCCTCGGCCGCGCTCCCGCCCGCATAGCCCGAGACCGCGCCGGTCACGCCCTCGACATGCTGGAAAACCGCCTCGACCCCCCAGAAGCAGCCGCCCGCGAACACCGCGGTCTGGTCGTCCGTGGCCGCGGGCACGTCACGCGCGGGCGCCGGGATCGCGACAGCCGCCTCGGCAGGCGTTCCTTGCGGCGAAAGCGAGATCCAGGCGAGCGCCGCCAGCGCGGCGGCTCCAGCCATCCCGGCGCCCATGAGCTTTGTCATTCGATGCCTTCCCTGCTGGCGGCCTATGCGGGCACGAAATTCATCGCCACGCCGTTCATGCAATAGCGCAGTCCGGTCGGCTGGGGCCCGTCCTCGAAGAGGTGGCCGAGATGCCCGCCGCAATCGGCGCACACCACCTCGGTGCGCGACATGCCCAGCGCGCGATCGGTGCGCGTCGTCACCGCGCCGCCGAGCGGGCGATAGAAGCTTGGCCAGCCCGTGCCGCTCTCGAACTTGGTGGTCGAGCTGAACAATCGGTTGGCGCAGCCCGCGCAGACGAAAGCGCCGCGGCGATGCTCGCGGTTGAGCGGGCTCGATCCGGGGCGTTCGGTGCTCGCCTCGCGCAGCACGCTGAACTGGGCCGGGGTCAGCCGCTCGCGCCATTGCGCTTCGCTGAGGTTGACGCGTCGGCCGCGCGGCTGGGCCGCCGAGGCTCCGCC
>JACMKH010000299.1 GCA_014380205.1 Sphingomonadaceae bacterium | reverse complement strand
TGTTCCACGCGCCGGTGCGCGAGCGGCTCGCGGCGATCGCGCGCGGCGAGGCGGTCGACCGGCACGACCTGCTCCAGAGCTTCATCGATGCGGTCGACCCCGTCACGCAGACGCGCTTCGACGAGCGCGAGCTCGTCGACCAGATCGGCACCTTGTTCCTCGCGGGCTATGGCACGACCGCCTCGGCGCTCGGCTGGGCGCTCTACCTGATCGCGGCATGCCCCGAGACGCAGGCGCGGCTTCACGCCGAGGCCGACGCGGCCTTCGCCGACGGGCCTTTGCGCTTCGACAAGCTCCGGCTGCTCCCCCACACGCGCGACATGTTCCACGAGACGCTGCGGCTTTACCCGCCGGTCTCGTTCGTCGCGCGTGATGCGACCGAACCCGAGATCATGCGCGGCAAGCAGATCAGCCCCGGCGAGATATTGTTCGTCTCGCCGTGGCTGAGCGGGCGCAACACGGGGCTGTGGGACGAGCCCGACGCCTTCGACCCCGACCGCTACGGACGCCCCGAGACGCGCGCCTCCGAGCGGCAGGGCTATCTGCCGTTCAGCCGGGGGCCGCGCGCGTGCATGGGCGCCTCGTTCGCGATGCAGGAGGCGGTGATCATCATCGCGACGATCATGCGCGAATGGCGGCTGCAGCCGACCGAGGGGCATGTGCCCCAACCCGTGGCGCAGCTGACCTTGCGATCGCGCAACGGGATCAGGATCGATTTCGAGCGGCGGGAGCCGTCCGCAACATGACGGTGTTTTACCCGCCCAAACCCAAGCCCCGCGCCAAGAAGCCCGGCCCCGTCGGTCGACTGTTCGCCTCGCTCGACAGCTCGCTCGCGCCGCTCTACGCGAGGAGCTATGCGATGAAGATGGGCGAGGTGCATACGCCGCGCCGCCGGCTCTATTTCATCGTCCAGCCCGATCTCGCGCTTCGCGTGCTCGCCGAGAGCGCGACGCGCTATCCCAAGTCGAACCTGATGGGGGCGATGCTCGAGCATCTCGTCGGCGACGGCATTTTCGTCTCGCGAGGGCAAACCTGGGCGCGGCAGCGGCGGATGATGGACCCGGCGTTCGAGGCGACGCGGATCAGGGCGATCTTCCCGCTGATGCGCGAAGCGGCCGAGGCGATGGCCGAGCGCTTCGGCGCGGGCGCGGTGGGCGAGGCGACGCGCGTCGACATCGAGATGACCCACGTCACCGCCGACGTGATCTTCCGGACGATCTACAGCCGCGCCTTCACGCGCGCCGAGGCCGAGACGATCTTCGACAATTTCGAGAAATTCCAGAAGCTCGCGTGGCGGCACGGGGTGTGGACGATGGTCGGGGTGCCGCCGAGCTGGTCGATCAGCCGGAGGCGCGCGAAGCGCTACGCCAAGGTGATCCGCGACCTGCTCCACGCGCCGGTGCGCGAGCGGCTCGAGCGGATCGCGCGCGGCGAGGCGACGCCCGAGCGCGACCTGCTCCAGAGCTTCATCGAGGCGGTCGATCCCGAGACCGGCGAGCGCTTCGACGAGTGCGAGCTGGTCGACCAGATCGGCGTGATGTTCCTCGCGGGGCACGAGACCTCGGCCTCGTCGCTCGCCTGGGCGCTCTACATGGTCGCGATGAGCCCCGAGGTGCAGGCGAGGCTCCACGCCGAGGCCGACGCGGCGTTCGCCGAAGGGCCGCTCGTCTTCGAGACAATGCGCCGGCTGCCCTTCACGCGCGACGTGTTCCGCGAGGCGCTGCGGCTCTACCCGCCGGTCTCGTTCCTTTCGCGCGACGCGACCGAGCCCGAGACGATGCGCGGCAAGCATATCAAGCCGGGCGAGATATTGTTCGTCTCGCCCTGGCTAAGTGGGCGCAGCGAGCACCACTGGGACAACCCCGACGCCTTCGACCCCGACCGCTTCGCGCGCGCCGAGACCCGGGCGTCGGAGCAGAAGGCTTACTTCCCGTTCAGCCGGGGGCCGAGGGTGTGCATGGGCGCCTCGTTCGCGATGCAGGAGGCGGTGATCATCCTCGCGACGATCATGCGCGAGTGGCGGGTGGCGGCCGCGGCGGGGCATACGCCCGATCCGGTGGCGCGGCTGACCTTGCGGTCGAGAAATGGTATCAGGCTGGATTTCGTGCGGCGATGACACGGAGGAAGGGAATGATCCGCTCGATATTCGCTGGCCTCGCCGGGCTGATCCTGGCCTTTGCCCTCGCCGCCTGCGCGAGCAACGGGCTTTACGAGCCGGTCTATGACGACGGCATCTACGGCGCGGCCGAGGCGCCCGCGCGGGAGCGGCCGGCATCCTGAGCCGCGCCTTTCTGCTGCTGGCGCTCACGCCCGCGCTTGGCGGATGCGTCGCGGGGATGGTCGCGGGGGCGGCGGTTTTTCGGGCGGCGGCGGGTCGTTCGGGGGCGGCGGCGCTTCGGGGGGATGGTGATGCGCAGTCTCAATGCCGAGGATCATGCCAAGGTCAGTCAGGCGATCGCCGCGGCCGAGGCGAATAGCGATGGCGAGATCGTCGCGATTTCGAGCGACCAGTCGGACGCCTATCATGACGTCGGGCTGCATTATGCGGTGCTGGTGGCGTTTGCCTTGCTGGCGTTGTTCGCGGCGGCGCCGCAGCTGCTGACCGGGGTGCGCGACCTGTTCGTCGGGTGGGGCACCGAGCCGAGCCTGCGCGAAGTGCTGACGCTGGCGTTGCTGCTGAC
>JACMKH010000298.1 GCA_014380205.1 Sphingomonadaceae bacterium | reverse complement strand
TTTGGTTCCATCCGGATCTTTGGCGTAGAAGGCATTCCACTCGGCCTGGCCGTGCTTGGATTTAAGATAAGCAGGCGAGGAGGCCGATCGCGGCCGATTCGACATAGCCTTCGCAGCCCGTGATCTGACCGGCGAAGCGGATGTGCGGGGCGGAGTGGAGCCTGAGCTCGCCGTCGAGCAGGCGCGGCGCGTTGATGAAGGTGTTGCGGTGAAGGCCGCCGAGCCGCGCGAACTCGGCCTTCTCGAGCCCGGGGATGGTGCGGAATAGCGCGACCTGGGCGCCATGCCTTAGCTTGGTCTGGAAGCCGACCATGTTCCACAAGGTGCCGAGCGCATTGTCCTGGCGGAGCTGGACGACCGCCCAGGGCCAGCGTCCGGTGCGCGGATCGTCGAGCCCGACCGGCTTCATCGGTCCGTAGCGCAAGGTATCGACGCCGCGCGCGGCCATCACCTCGATCGGCATGCAGCCCTCGAAATAGGGCGTGTCCGCCTCCCATTGCTTGAACTCGGTCTTCTCGCCGTCGAGCAGCCCCTGGTGGAAGGCGAGATACTGGTCCCGCGTCATCGGGCAGTTGATGTAATCCTTGTCCCCCTTGTCCCACCGCGAGGCCATCCAGCACACGTCCATGTCGATGCTCTCACGATGGACGATCGGCGCGATCGCGTCGAAGAAGGCGAGCGCATCCGAACCGGTCGCCGATCCGATCGAGCCGGCGAGGCGCGCCGCGGTGAGCGGCCCCGTCGCGACGATGGTCAGGCCGCTTGGGGGAAGCGCATCGACCCGCTCGCGAACGATCTCGACATTGGGATGCTCGGCGAGCGCGCGCGTCACCGCCGCGCTGAACCCGTCGCGGTCCATCGCCAGCGCCGAGCCGGCGGGAACGCGGTGCGCGTCGGCCGAGGCGAAGATCAGCGAGCCGAGCGAGCGCATCTCTTGATGGAGCAGCCCGACCGCGTTGCGATCGGCGTCGTCCGAGCGAAAGCTGTTCGAGCAGACCAGCTCGGCGAGCCCGTCGGTGTGATGCGCCGCCGTCATCTCCCCCCCGCCGCGCATCTCCGAAAGCCGCACGCGAACCCCCGCCTCGGCGAGCTGCCACGCTGCCTCCGACCCGGCGAGGCCGCCGCCGATGATGTGAACCTGATGAGCCATTGCGGCTGTCCTAGCGAAGCGCGATAGCCAGGGAAACAAAGGGACCGTGCGGATGAAGCTCTTCACCATCGG
Source organism: Sphingomonadaceae bacterium (assembly GCA_014380205.1). Taxonomy (GTDB): domain Bacteria; phylum Pseudomonadota; class Alphaproteobacteria; order Sphingomonadales; family Sphingomonadaceae; genus Parasphingopyxis. The sequence goes on along the minus strand of JACMKH010000298.1, from coordinate 1,693 downwards.
CTATGAAGGCGCGACGCAGGATGAACTCGTCGCGGCGCTGCAGGCGGCGCGGGTCGGACGGGTGATCGATGTCCGCGCGGTGCCGCTGTCGCGCAAGCCGGGGTTTTCGAAGAATGTGTTGGCGGCGGGATTGCGCGAGGCGGGGATCGATTACGTGCATCTGAAGGCGCTCGGCACGCCGCCCGAGGGACGCGAGGCGGCGCGCAAGGGGGACCGGGTGACGCTCGAGCGCGTCTATGCGGGCCAGCTCGAGTTGCCCGACGCGAGGGCGCAGGCGGCGGAGATGCTCGAGCTTGCGGCCGAAAAGCCGAGCGCGCTGCTGTGCTTCGAGCGCGATCCCGCGATGTGCCACAGGACGTTGCTGGCCGCGGCGGTTGCCGGGGACGCGGAGATCGTCGATCTGTTCGCCTGAACGGAGCGAAGGGAGGACGGATCGATGCGGAGCGGAAGCGTCGCGCGGCTCGTCCTCGCGCTGAGCCTGATCGCGGGCCTGAGCTATCCGCTCGGCTGGGACGCGGGCCTGCCCGCTTTGGCGCTGACCGCGTGGAAGGGCACGGGGGTGGCGCTGCTCGCGCTCTATGCCGCGCTGCTTGCGCGTGAGGCCGATGGCTGGCTGCTCGCGGTCGTGCTCGCCCTCGGCGCGCTCGGCGACGTGCTGCTCGAGACCAGCATGACCGCGGGCGCGCTCGCCTTCCTCGCTGGGCATGTCGTCGCGATCGGGCTCTATCTGCGCAATCGCCGCGCGAGCCTGTCGCGCAGCCAGCGCCTGCTCGCGCTGCTCGTCGTTCCGCTCGGCGTGATCATCGCCTGGTCGCTCCCCGCCGATCGCGCCGCCGCGCCGGGCGTCGCGCTCTATGGCCTGACGGTCGCCGCGATGGCGGCCGCCGCCTGGACGAGCCGCTTCCCGCGCTATTGGACCGGGCTCGGCGCGATGCTGTTCCTCGCCTCGGACCTGCTGATCTTCGCGCGGATGGGGCCGCTCGCGGAGGCGGCGGGAATCTCGCTCACGATCTGGCTCGCATATTATTTCGGCCAGCTGCTCATCTGCTTGGGCGTCACGCGGACGCTCGCCGCCGAACCGCGCTGATCCGCCCGCCTCAGAATTCGGAGTAGAAATAGAAGTGCGAGGCGTTGAGCTCACTTAGCTCGACATCGAGCAGCAAGATCGTGTGATCATTGTCGAAGCGCAGCAGCGTATGCTCGCCGCTTACGCCGGCGGCTTCGGCGACCGCGAGAATTTCGTCGGCGGTGTCGAAGTTGAAATCGAGCACGATCTCGAGCTGGTCCATGCCGATCAGGCCGGTCTCGAAATCGGTGACGACGTCGTGGTCGCCGCCCTCGAAATAATAGAAGGTGTCGCTGTCGCGTCCGCCCGTCAGCGTGTCGTCGCCGCCGGAGCCGCCGAGATAGTCGAAGCCGGCGAGGCCGCGGATGTGGTTGGCGCCGGCGTCGCCGTAGAGCCCGTCATGGCTCTTGCCGCCCTCGAGATTCTCGAAGCCCGAGACCTGATCGCCCGCCGCATCGCCGCCGAACGCGCCCCACTCGAGATCGACGTAGACGCCCGCGCGCGCGTCGGCATAGCTCAGCGTGTCGGTCCCGTCGCCGCCGACGAGCCGGTCGGCGCCGTCGCCGCCATCGAGCAGGTCGTTGTCGGCGCCGCCGGTCAGGGTATTGGCGGTGGCCCCGCCGGTGA
>JACMKH010000297.1 GCA_014380205.1 Sphingomonadaceae bacterium | reverse complement strand
GGAGGGCGTTGCGCACGAGATTGCCCACGGCGCGGGCCAGCAGGTCGGCGTCGGCGCGCACGTGGAGCGAAGGCGCGAGGTTCACGGTCACGGCGTCGTCGGCGGCTTCGCGGGCGAGCGCGCGGTCGGCGAGTTGGGTGAGCGCCACGGGCACGAGGACGGCGTCGCGGGCCTTGAGACCGGCCTTGGTGAAGGCGAGCAGTTCGCCGACGAGGGCGGACATGTGATCGATCTCCTCGCGCACGTCGTTGATCGCGTTGTGGAGCGCGGGATCGGCGCGCTGCTCGAGGATTTCCACGCTCACCTGCATGCGACCGATGGGCGAGCCGAGCTCGTGGGCGATGTCGCCGAGGAAACGTTTTTGTCCGGCGACGAGACGGTCGAGACGGCCGGCCATGCGGTTGACGGAGCCGCCGAGCTCGCCGAGCTCATCGCGGCGATCCTCGGGCACGCGGGCGTCGAAGCGACCGTCGGCGATGGCTTCGGTGGCGCGGTTGAGACGGCCGAGGTCACGTGTGAGGCTGCGCACGAACGGCAGCCAGAACAGCAGCGAGACGCCGATGGCGGCGGCACCGGCCCAGAGCCACGGGGCGAGATCGAGGAGCTTGAGCAATACGCCGAAAGTCGGGATGCGCATCACGATGACCGAGGGCGGGCGTTCGGGGGTGTTGATACGCACGGCGAGCCAGAAGACGGCGGGATCACCGTCACGGATGAGCAGGCGAGGACGGCGTTTGCCCGGCGGAGGCGGCGGGGGCCGGTCCTCCGGTTCGCCGGATTCGAAACGGTCGGGCGGCGGGCCTTGCGGGCGGACCATCTCGGCGAGCGCGGGCGGGAGATCCAAGGCGTCGCCGGTGAGACGCTGGCCGCTGGCACCGATGACAGCGGCGAAGATGCCGTGGGTTTTTGAAAACTCCGCGAGGACCTCGTCGCGACGTTCGCGGGGCACGCTGCGCAAGGTGGACAGGGTGGCCTCGGCGAGGTCTTGCACGCGGCGGCCGGGCGGGCCCTCGACGAGGGCGTTCCAGTTGAAGCCTCCCTGGACCACGAGCAGGCCGGCCGCGAGCGCGACGAGCAACACGAGGTTGAGCAGGAGCCAGCCGGAGACCTTCAAGGCGAGGGGGTAGCGCATGGAGCGGGACGCTCAGGCCGACGCGGGATCGGTGAGCATGTAGCCGGCCGAGCGCAGGGTGCGGATGAAGCGGGGGTTCTTGGCGTCGTCGCCGAGTTTTTTGCGCAGGGAGGAGATGTGAACGTCGATCGAGCGGTCGAAGACCTCGTAGTTGCGGTCGCGGATCTCGTCGAGGAGGGCCTCGCGAGTGCGCACGCGACCGCGGGCCTTGGCGAGACTCGCGAGCAGGTCGAACTCGACGGGGGTGAGTGTAAGCGGTTGATCGGCGAGCAAGGCGAGGCGGGCTTCGGGTTGCACGCGCAACGGACCGACCACGATCTCGGCGAGCGGGGCGGTTGCACCGGCGGGTGCGCGGGTGCCGCGGCGCAGGACGGCGCGGAGGCGGGCGAGCAGTTCGCGGGTGGAAAATGTTTTCGGG
>JACMKH010000296.1 GCA_014380205.1 Sphingomonadaceae bacterium | reverse complement strand
GCCCGACGCCGCGCGGAACTCGGCGACGCCCCCGGCGACGCGCGCGCGCAGCCCCGCCGCGAATGCCTTGCCGTCGATCAGCGCGGCCTCGCTCACGTGACGAGCAGCTCGGTCTGCAGCCCGCGGATCAGCATGATGACGATGTTGAGCAGGATGATCACGACAAAGGGCGAGAAGTCGATCCCCCCGAAATCGGGCAGGATGCGCCGGATCGGGCGGTAGAGCGGCTCGGTGATCCGGTCGAGCGCATAGACCAGCTGGCGGACGAAATCATTGTAGGTGTTGATCACGTTGAACGCGACGAGCAGGCTCAGCACGGCCTGGATGATGACGATCCAGATCAGGATCGTGCACAGCCAGGCGACGATGGAAAGCACCGAATCGAGCATTAAACACTCCGGCAGGGGACCGCGCGCGATCTAGGGGGGATGGCGCGGGGGTTCAATGCGGCCGGTCAGCCGCGCCCGACCAGCGTCCCCGCGCCGCGCCGCGTGAATATCTCGATGAGCATCGCGTGCGGCACGCGCCCATCGAGGATGACCGCGGCGTCGACGCCGTTGTCGACCGCGCGCACGCAGGTCTCGATCTTGGGGATCATCCCTCTCGAGATCGTGCCGTCCTCGACCAGCCCCGCGATCGCCTCGGGCGTGAGGTCGGCGAGCAGCCTGCCCTCGCGGTCGAGCACGCCGGGAACGTCGGTAAGCAGGAACAGCCGCGCGGCGCCGAGCGCGGCGGCGATCGCGCCCGCCATCGTGTCGGCGTTGATGTTCCAGGTCTGCCCTTCGCGGTCGACGCCGATCGGCGCGACCACGGGGATCATCCCGGCCGAGGAGATTGTGTCGATCACGCGGCGGTCGACCTCGGCGGGTTCGCCGACGAAGCCGAGATCGACCGCGCGCTCGATGTTGCTCTCGGGGTCGCGCGCGGCGCGCGTCAGCTTCTCGGCGCGTACGAAGCCGCCGTCCTTGCCCGAGACGCCGATCGCGCGCCCGCCCGCCTGGCCGATCCAGCTCACCAGCTCCTTGTTGATCGCGCCCGACAGGACCATCTCGGCGATCTTCGCGGTCTCGGCGTCGGTGACGCGCAGGCCATCGACGAAGCGCGATTCGACCCCGAGCCGGCCGAGCATCTCGCCGATCTGCGGCCCCCCGCCATGGACGACGACGGGATTGATCCCGACCGCCTTCAAGAGCACGATATCCTGCGCGAAATCGCGCGCGGCGGCGGGATCGCCCATCGCGTGCCCGCCATATTTGACGACGAAGGTCGCCCCTTCGTAGCGCTGCATATAGGGCAGCGCCTCGACCAGCGTCTCGGCCTTGGCGAGCATCTCGGGATCGGGAAGGTGATCGGCGGTCATGGCGTTATCGCGTCGGCACAGGCGCGTCGCCCGTATAATCGTAGAACCCCCGCCCCGTCTTCCGCCCGAGCCAGCCCGCCTCGACATATTTGACGAGCAGCGGCGCGGGGCGGAATTTGGGATCGCCGGTGCCGCCGTAGAGCACGCGGCAGATTTCGAGGCAGGTGTCGAGGCCGATGAAATCGGCGAGGGTGAGCGGGCCCATCGGGTGGTTGAGGCCGAGCTGGCAGGCGGCGTCGATGTCCTCGATCGTCGCCACACCCTCGCCGAGCGCGAAGCACGCCTCATTGAGCATCGGCATGAGCACGCGGTTGACGATGAAGCCCGGCGCGTCGTTGGCGTGGACGACGCGCTTGCCGAGCGCCTCGGCATAGGTCTCGACGAGCTTGACCGTCGCGTCGGCGGTGGCGAGGCCGCGGATCACCTCGATCAGCCCCATCAGCGGCACGGGGTTGAAGAAATGGACGCCGATGAAGCGCGCCGGATCGGGCGAGGCCTGGGCGAGCCGCGTGATCGGAATCGACGATGTGTTCGAGGCGAGCACGGCCTGGTGGCCGAGCACCTTGCCGACATTCTCGAAGATCGCGCGCTTTATCTCCTCGCGCTCGGTCGCGGCCTCGATGACGAGGCCGGCGGCCGCCATCGGTGCGAAATCGCCGACCGGCTCGATCCGCGCGAGCGCCTGATCGCGCGCCTCACCCGTGAGTTTCTCCTTCTCGACGAGCCGGCCGAGCTGCCTGGCGATCCCCTCACTAGCCTTCTGCGCGAGCTCGACCTTCACGTCGGCGAGGAACACATGATAGCCCGCCTGCGCCGAGACCTGCGCGATCCCCGCGCCCATCTGCCCCGCCCCGATCACGCCCACCGACTGCATGCCGACCTCCCGTTGTGCGGGGCCGCTCTATCGCGCGCGGCCGCGACAGGCTAGGCTCGCGCGATGATCGCCGCCGCGCTGCTGCTTCTGCTCCAGACCGCGGCCGCGCCGGGCGAGACGCGCTCGTTCGGCGACTGGATGGCGGGATGCGACAATGCGCTTGTGTGCGAGGCGCAGTCGCTTCCGTGGACTGCCGACGGCGGCGGCGAGCTCATCGCTTACCAGCTCGTGGTGACTCGCGCGGCCGCGCCCGACGCCACACCCCACATCCACCTGCTAAACCAGGAGGAAGAGGGCCCCTATCGGCTGCCGGTGCTCGTCGATGGCCGCGAGGTCGCGGTCGCGACTCGAGGCGAGAGCGAAGACTCTTACGTCTTCACCGAGGACGCGGGCGCCGCGCTGCTCGCCGCGATCGTCACCGGGGAAACGGCGCAGGTCCAATCGCGAGAGGGCCTGCCGCCGGTCACACTCTCGCTCGCCGGCTCCTCGGCGGCGCTGCGCTGGATCGACGAGCGCCAGCGCCGCGCGGGCACGGTCACCGCGAT
>JACMKH010000295.1 GCA_014380205.1 Sphingomonadaceae bacterium | reverse complement strand
CGAGCGACCGGCCGTGGAAGCGCGGCTCGGCCGAGGACGCCGCCTTCCTGATGAAGCAGGCCGAGCAGATCATCATCTTCCCCGGCTACGGCATGGCGGTCGCGCAGGCGCAGCACGCGCTGCGCGAGATGGGAGATTTGCTCAAGGAAGAGGGGGTGCGGGTCAAATATGCGATCCATCCGGTCGCGGGCCGCATGCCGGGTCATATGAACGTGCTGCTCGCCGAGGCCAGCGTGCCCTATGACGAGGTGTTCGAGCTCGAGGACATCAATTCGGAGTTCGCGCAGACCGATGTCGCGTTCATCATCGGCGCCAACGATGTCGTGAACCCCGCCGCCAAGACCGACAAGACCTCGCCGATCTACGGCATGCCGGTGTTCGACGTCGAGAAGGCGAAGACCGTGTTCTTCGTCAAGCGGTCGATGGGGGGCGTCGGATACGCGGGCGTCGACAACGAGGTGTTCTACATGGACAACACGATGATGCTGCTCTCCGACGCCAAGAAAATGTGCGAGGAGATCGTCAAGGCGCTCTGATCGGCTCGTCCCGCGCGGGAATCGCCTCGTCGCCGATATGTTGCGGCGCAGCGGTGCTTCGGCCACCGCGCGCGGATGCGCAAGCTCGGCATGATGGGCGGGATGAGCTGGGCCTCGACCGCGATCTATTACAACCATATCAACCGCGGCGTGCGCCGCGCGCTGGGCGGCCGGCACAGCGCGCCGCTGCTCATCGAGAGCTTCGATTTCGAGCCGCTCGCCGCGATGCAGGCGGCCGACGACTGGGACGGCATCGCCGCCGTGCTCACCGAATCGGCCCGCCGGCTCGAGGATGCCGGGGTCGATGGGCTGATCCTGTGCACCAACACGATGCACAAGCTCTACGATCGCATCGCGGTCGAGGTCGAGATTCCGATCCTCCACGTCGCGGACGAGACCGCAGCCGCGATGCAGGCGGCGGGCGTCGACCGCGCCGCGCTGCTCGGCACGCGCTTCACGATGACCGAGGATTTCTACGTCGAGCGGATCGAGCGGCACGGCATCAGACTCGGCGTGCCCGATCGCGAGGACATGGCCGAGGTTGATCGCATCATCTTCGACGAGCTCACGCGTGGCGAGGTCACCATCCAGTCGAAGCGCGCGCTGAGGACGCTGATCGCCAAGCTCGACAAGGCGGGGGCCGAGGCGGTGGTGCTCGGCTGCACCGAGCTCGTCATGCTGGTCGATCCGCACGCCAACCTGCTGCCGATCTTCGACACCACCGAAATCCACGCCGAGGCCGCGCTGCGCTGGATCCTCGAGGACGCGCAGGGGCAGAAGCCGCTGGACAGCACGCGACCGCTAGCCGAAACGGTCGGTTAGAGCCCGCGCCCCGCGCCACGCGGTGAGCCAGGTCGCGGCGCGGGCGGCGGAATGGCGAAGCAATCATGGAGAAGCGACCGTCCGGCGGTCGCGATCGAGGCCGACAGCGATGCCGGCCGCGCACGCTGTGAGCGCGGCGTTGAGGCCATTGGGGGCCGGATCGTTGACGCCGATGCGGCCGACCTCGTTCTGATCGACTTCGGGTTCGCGCCCGCCGAGACGATCGAGCGCCGCATTTCCATGCTCGCAGACCGCAATATCTCATCGCAGCTCCTGCTTGCCGTCCCGCTCAATTGCGTCAACGCCGCCGATGCTGCGCTCGCCGGGACTGGGGCCACGCTGCTCTGCGATCCCGACGAGGCCGAGCTCGCGGTCGCGCTCGCGCTCGCCGCGCGCACGGCCGCCGCGCTCGTCCGCGAGGACGTCG
>JACMKH010000294.1 GCA_014380205.1 Sphingomonadaceae bacterium | reverse complement strand
GCGCCCGCGCGCGCCGAGATCGGCGCGGGGCGGCGCGACGAGGCCGCCGACGATCTGCTCGCCATCATCGCCGCCGAGCGCGACTGGAACGAGGGCGCGGCGCGCGACAAGCTCCTGAAGCTGTTCGAGGCGACCGGGCTCGAAGACCCGTGGGTCGCGGCGACGCGGCGGCGGCTCTCGGCGATCCTGTTCGGCTGAGCGCGCGGGCGCGATCGATGCGGCTCTCGATCTTTCCTCTGGCCGGAGCGATCCTGCTGCCGCGCGCGCACTTGCCGCTGCACATTTTCGAGATGCGCTACCGCGCGCTGGTCAAGGACGCGATGGCGCGCGACCGGCGCATCGCAATGATCCAGCCGCGCGGGAGCGGCGATCCGCCGCCGCTGTTCGAGGTCGGCTGCGTCGGGCGGATCGACGAGGTCGAGGCGCTCGACGACGGGCGGTTCAACGTAATCCTCGAGGGGCTGACGCGCTTCCGGATCGTTTCCGAAATCGATGCGACGACACCCTTCCGCCAGGTCGAGGCGGTCACCGAGGAGTTCGACGACGCGGCCGAGCCCGCGCCGCTCGCGATCGCGCTGCGCGGCGGACTCGAGGATGAATCGCGCGCCTTCGCCGACCTGCTCGGCTATCGCGTCGACTGGGACGGCGTCGGCAAGCTCGACGACGAGACCTTGGTCAACCTCATCGCGCAAATCGCGCCGTTCGACGTCGCGGCCAAGCAGGCGCTGGTCGAAGCCGCGACCTTGGCCGACCGCGCGGAGCTCACCATCCAGTTCATGCGCTTCTTCCGCATGCACCAGCTCGGCGGCGGCGAGGACCGGGCGACGCTGCAGTGAGCGGATCGTTGCGCCAGGAGCTGCTCGACATATTGTGCTGCCCGGTGACGCGCGGGCCGCTGCGCTACGATCCGGAGGCCGAGGAGCTGATCTCTGACAATGCTGGCGTGGCCTATCCGGTGTGCGACGGGGTGCCGGTGATGCTGATCGAGGAAGCGCGGAAGCTCTGATCGCTGGCGCTCACACCGGCAGGCCTCTCAAAAGCCTGGGCAAATTCCCGCTGCTCCCGCGCGCCTCGTCGATGAAGCGCCGCTTGAGCGGCGGGATGCGCCCCACCATGCCGAGCCCCAGGCGGCGCGCGCGCGACGCCGCCTGCCCCGGAATCCCGAACAGCCGCGTCAGCCCGTCGGTCGCGAGGCTGACCATGAAGGTGTCGAGGCCGCGCCAGCGCTCGTAGCGCTTGAGCAGCTGCGCATCGCCCAGGTCCATCCCGATCCGCTTGCCCTCGACGAGCGTCTCGACGAGCGCCGCGACATCGCGGAAGCCCAGGTTAAGCCCCTGCCCCGCGATCGGGTGGATGCCGTGCGCGGCGTCGCCGACCAGCGCGAGCCTCTCGGCGGTGATCCTCGCGGCATGGTGGAAGCCGAGCGGATAGTGCGCGCGCGGGCACGCGAGCGAAAGTGCGCCGAGCAGGCCGCCCATGCGCTTCCCGGCCTCGGCGAGGAAAGCGCGGTCGGAGAGCGAGAGCATCGCGGGCGCATCCTTCGCGGCGACGGTCCAGACCACCGCCGAGCGGTGGCCGTTCGCGTCGTCGAGCATCGGCAGCAGCGCGAAGGGCCCCGAGGCGTAGAAAATCTCATGGGCGATGTTGCCGTGCGGCCCGACGTGATTGAGCGAGGCGATGATCGCAGCGTGATCGTATTTCCAGCGCGCGATGCGCAGCCCCGCCGCCTCGCGCGTCGGCGAGTTGCGCCCCTCGGCGGCGACCAGCAACGGC
>JACMKH010000038.1 GCA_014380205.1 Sphingomonadaceae bacterium | reverse complement strand
GTCTCGCGGATCGCCGCGATTCGCGCGGCGGTCTCGTCGGGAACGCCGGAGCCGCCGTGATGGAGCGCGGCGTTGGCGGCGAGCGCATGGTCGCCGGGATCGATCCGCCCGCCCGGAAACACCATCGCGCCCCCCGCGAACGCCATGCCCGCCGCGCGCTCGACCATGAGCAGCTCGGGCGGCGCGTCCGCGCGATCGCGGATCAGCACGAGCGTGGCGGCAGGGATGGCGGGGGAATCGGGCATAGACTTCGCACTTAGGTGGCTCACCAGTGCAGACAAGCGGCGGCTTGTCCGTCTCCGCTCGGCGTGGCACGCTGCCGGGATGGGCGCGGTCGAGCTTCTGGCGCTGGCGGGATCGGTCAGCCTGCTCGCGGGTTGGCGGCTGTATCTCTGTGTGTTCGCGACCGGGCTGGCGATGCGAACGGGCTGGATCGCGGCGCCCGAGCAGCTCGAGATGCTCACGGTGCTCGCCAATCCCTGGGTGATCGGCGCGGCGGCGATCGCGCTCGCGGCCGAGTTCCTCGCCGACAAGATCGCCTGGCTCGACAGCGCTTGGGATGCGATCCACACGCTGATCCGCCCGGTCGGCGGCGCGCTGCTCGCGGCCGCGATCGTCGACGCCGACGACCCGGCGTGGCAGGTCGTCGTTTTCCTGCTCGGTGGAGGCGCGGCGCTGCTCGGCCACGGCGCCAAGGCGAGCGCGCGCGCAGTTGTGAACACCAGCCCCGAGCCGTTCAGCAATGTTCTGGTCTCGGGGGTCGAGGATGTGGCGACCGGGAGTCTGCTGTTCGCCGCGCTCGCCAATCCGGCGGTCGCCATCATCGTCTTTGTCGTCGCGCTGGGCTTCGCGATCGCGCTGCTATGGTTCGCTGGTCGGCTGCTCAAGCGGCTGTTGTCGCCACGCCCGCCGCGCGAAAGTTCATGAAGTTCACATGTCGGCGAAGCATTTCTCAAGCCGGCGCGATGGCCTCGCTCAGAGCCGCGCCGCCTGTACATGCATCCAATCGTAATTGCGCTCGCGGCCGAGGCTGATCCAACCTTCGCTCTCCCAAATGTCGAGGAAGGGCGCAGTGTCGGGGCGCGCCATCCGCGCGCGGTCGCGGCCCCAGCGCAGCTGGTTGTGCTCGGGATCGAAATCGATCGCGATCCCCCAGCTGTGCATCGAGTAGGCGCTGCCGCCGCGCATCTTGCGCACGTTGAGGCTGCCGCCGTAGAGATCGAGGCCTAGCGCGGCGATCTTTTCAGGGCCGTAATGCGCCTTGATCGCGGAGAAGGCGCGTCCGGCCGATGCGTGGACCTTGGCGTGCACGCTGATCCGGGTGACGAGCTTGGACACATCCCAAGCGAGCTTCATCGGATAGGGCAGGGTCAGCATCTGCTGGCTTTGTCCCACCATGCCATAGAAGCCGGGCACGTCGCGCTGGCGCGGCCACATGCTGGGTTGATGCGCGACCTCACCTTCGCGGGGAGTAACGCCGCGCAGCCGGTTCTGCCATTTCTCGAGCGCGATGCGCGTCTGCGGGCCGATCACCCCGTCGATGTCGCCGACCTCGATGCCGAGATCCTTCAACATCAGCTGCTGAAAGGCGAACTTGCAGCGCGGGTCGGGCCAGCCCGCCGCCGTGGCCACGCCGGCGGCGATCAGCGCGGCCCGCACTCCGTTCCTGGAGTCGTTGCCCCAAACCCCGTCGATCTCGTCGGCATAGTGGCCCTTGGCCTTGAGCGCACGTTGGATTGAACGATCATCGATCATCGTCTTGCCCTCGGATGGCGCGACCTCTGCCTTATACTAACATAGATTGCCTACGCCTGCGAGTCGGAATCCGGCGCGATCTTATCGTCCTGCCGCCGCACAACGCGCAGCCCGCCGCATGTAACGCGTCAGGGACGCAAGCCCTTCTCGGTCGCATTCACCGCGGTCCCGCCGCGCCGTCGCGCGCGCGCGAGCTGCCAAGATAATAGCCGATCGCGATGTTGAACGCGGCGATCAGCGCGCCCTCGAGCGTGTCGCCCGCCTCGCTGACATAGGCGTAGGCGAACAGCGCGATGATGGTGAAGGCGATCCAGGCGCGCGGATCGCCGAGATTGGACTGATGAAACATGGCGGCCCCATATGGTTCAACGAAAGGGGCCCAATATAACCGAAACGACCTGTATGAAGGCTGACCCAATCCTATCGTGAGAAGCGCACGGGCATCTCGGTGATCGCGTGGACGAAATTGTTGGGCGCGCAGACCATCTCGCCGTCCATCGTCATGTCGGGGAAGCGCGCGAGGAGTTGGCGATAAGCGCTTTCGAGCTGCATCAGCGCGATCTGCCGGCCGAGGCAGACGTGCTTGCCGAAGCCGAAGGCGAGATGCTGCGCGGCGTTTTCGCGCGCGACGTCGAAGCGGTCGGGATCGGCGAACACGGCGGGGTCGCGGTTGGCAGCGCCGTAATACATGACGAGCTTCTCGCCCTCGGCGATGCTTTGTCCCCCCACCTCGGCGTCGCGCGTCGCGGTGCGCTTCATATAGATCACCGGGCTGATCAGCCGGACGGCTTCCTGGATTGCGTTGGGAAGCAGGTCCATATTCGCGAGCAGCTTCGCCTTTTGCTCCGGATTCTCCGAGAGCAGCCGCATCATCCCGCTGATCGAGTTGCGCGTGGTGTCGTTGCCCGCGATGAAGATCAGCTCCCACGCGCCCGCGAGATACATGTCGGGCATCGGACCGCCGTCGACCACCGCGTTGGCGATCGCCGACATCAGGTCGTCGCGCGGGTTCGCTTGGCGATCGCGGATCTCGCGCATGCCATAGTCGAAGAATTCGCGGATACGCTCCTCCCAGCCGTTATAGGCCGCGATGATCTCGGGCGTAGGCGCCAGCTGGCCCTCGCGGACCGCGCCGAAATAGATCGCCATCTCGAGATCGGCCATCCACTGGGCGAGCCGCGGGCGGTCCGCCTGATCGACGCCGAGCAGCTCGGCGAGCGTGAACAGCGGCAGCTCGGCGGCGAAGGCGTCGACGAGGTTGCAGCGCGGCGCCTTGGTGGCGAGCGCGTCGAGCAGCTCGGCGACCTTGACGTCGACCCTCGCCGTGAGCCGGCGGATGTAGCCCGGCGTGAAGAAGGGCATGTGCTGGCGGCGGAGCTCGACGTGCGGCTCGCCGTCGAGCGCGATCATATTGTCGAGCGCGCCCGGCGTGAGCAGCGGGTGCATGTCGGCGGGATCGCCATAGGCGATGTTAATCCCGCCCTTCTGGCTCGAGAAACTCTCGGGATCCTTCGAGATCGCCTTGACGTCGGCATAGCGCGAGATCGCCCAATAGCCGGGCTCGGCCTCGACCGGTTCGTCCTGCCAGTAGATCGGCGCCTCGGCATGAAGCCGGGCATAGCCCGCGACCGGATGGCCCTTCCGGAACAGCTCGAAATTGGCGAGATCGACGATGCCGGTCGCGGGATGGATCGGCGGATGGCGCGGGCCGCGCCATCCCGCGCGGCGATAGCTCTCATGCGCGAGCGCGAGCACGGGCCTCCTCCTCCTCGCGCGCGCGGCGCGCGTAACGATGCGCGATCTCGGTGTGGGCGGCGAGGTCGTCGGCGTTCGCGGAGGTGAGCTCCTCGTAGAGCTCGGGACCGATGTCGTCGCGGATCGCCGCGAGTTGCTCGTCGATCGATCGTCCCTGCTCCGACGTCACGTTCTTGCGGACGACCAGCGGCTTGAAATCGGGAATACGCGGCTTGAGCAGCGCGGCCAGACGGGCGATCGAGCGATTGTAATCCTCGACGAGCCCGACGAAGGGCAGCGCGCGGATCGCGCCGCGCGCGCGCGCGCGGGCAGGGCGGCTCTCGTCGGGATCGAACCAGGCGAGCCGCGCGGTCTGGAAGTTCCGCGCCTGGTTGGGCGGGCGCTTGGCGAGGAGCGCGCGCAGATAGCCCGCGAAATCGGCGCCGCGCGCGAGCCGCGACCCGCCGGTGTCGACCTGCTGGTTGCGCTCGAAAATATAGGCCGAGCGGATGCGCAGCAGCGGATGGCGCACGAAGACGATCGGAAAGATCTCGACGCCATCGATCTCGGGCACGGGCATCAGCGCGGTGTGCGAGGAGAGCGCGGCGAGATCGGGATTGGCGAGAAGGTGCTCGCGCACCCATTCGACATTGGTCGCGCGCGGCGGTTGCGGGAACTCCTGCTCGGCCCAGCGCTCTCCGAAATTGGCGGCGAGCATCGCGTCGACCGAGGTGCCGGCGTTTTTGAAGAGGTGATAGTGGAGAAGGATCAAGCGATCGGTGGCGGCTGGCATGGGCTCCTATGCTCGTTCGAGATGATCAGGTCGCCGTGTCCCCCGGACACGGCTTCGCAGCGCGGGGCACTGCGAACCTGATCATGGTGGTGGAGCCGAGGGGGATCGAACCCCTGACCTCTGCAGTGCGATTGCAGCGCTCTCCCAGCTGAGCTACGGCCCCTTCGCCCACGCGGCGGGCGCTCCCCTTACCGCTGGCGTTTGCGCGATGCAATGGCCGCCGCCCGACCGAAATAAATCAGCCGCTTGCGGCTCGACGAGGGCCTGCCTCGCTTCGGCGCGCAATGGGAACATGCCCGTTTATCGGCGGTTCATTTGGCATAGCGCCGCGCGATTTAACGGCGTGCGGCTGGATCAATTCGCAGCGAGTGGAGGACCATCATGGGATATGAACGCTACGACCGCAGCCCGGGCCGGCGCGACGAGACGCGCGGCCACGGGCGCGAACCGCGCGGCTATGGATCCGAGCGCGGACGCGTCGCGCGCCCTTCCGACTACGACTATGACGATCGCGACTTCTTCCATCGCGCGGGCGACGAGATTCGCTCATGGTTCGGCGACGAGGAAGCCGAGCGCCGCCGCCGCTACGACGAGCGGATGGACGCGCGCCATCAGCCCGAGCAGGGCCGCGACTATGGGCCGCGCGACTCTGGCCGAGGCTCGGGCCGCTATGGCGGCTACGACTATCGCCGCGATTTCAACCCGCCCGCGACCGCCTATGGCTTCGATTATGGCCTCGGCTTCGGCGCGCCCTACGCCTTTGGCGGCGTTGGCGATGAGCGCGACACGGCGCGGCGCGGAGACGACCAGTATCGCGGATGGCGCGAACGCCAGCTCGCCGAATACGACCGCGACTACGACGAGTTCCGCCGCGAGAACCAGAGCCGCTTCGACAGCGAGTTTGGCCAATGGCGCGACAAGCGCCGCCAGCAGCGGCTCGCGGTCGGCACGGTTAGGGAGGACCAGGAGGTGGTCGGCTCGGACGGCGAGCATGTCGGCAAGGTCGATTACATCAAGGGCGAGCGGATCATCCTCGCCAGGCAGGATCCGGCCGCGGGCGGCCAGCACCATTCGATCCCGTCGAGCTGGGTCGATGAGGTGAGCGACAAGGTGACGCTCAACCGCACCGCCGACGAGGCCAAGCGCGCGTGGCGCGAGGCCGACGAGGGCAACGCGATGTTCGGCGGCCGCGAGCGCGGGCCGCACATGCTCAACCGCAGCTTCTCGGGCACCTACGACGAATAGCGCGACGCAGGGCGCCGCTTCGGCGGCTCCGGCGCAGGGGCCCGGTCTCTTTCGAGAGGCCGGGCCTTTTGCATGGCCGGGTTCGCATCTACAGTGGCGCTCCCATTCGAGGAGGAGAGCAAGATGGCGCGCGCCTGGCACCTGATGTCCCGCCCCAGCGGCATGCCCGTGGCGGAGAATTTCGAGCTCAGGGAGCACGCGACGCCCGCGCTCGGCGAGGGCATGATTCGCGTGCGCAACCTGTGGCTGTCGGTTGATCCGTACATGCGCGGGCGGATGAACGACGTGAAGAGCTATGTCCCGCCCTTCCAGCTCGGCGAGCCGATGCAGGGCGGCGCGGTCGGCGAGGTGGTCGAGAGCCGCGCGGCGGGCTTCGCCGAGCGCGACAAGGTGCTCCACATGGCGGGCTGGCGCGACGAGGCCGTGCTGCCGGCCGATCAGGCGCAGAAGCTCCCCGCGCTCGGCGTCCCCGATCAGGCCTATCTCGGCTATCTCGGCATGCCCGGGATGACCGCCTATTTCGGGCTGCTCGCGGTCGCCGAGGCGAAGCAGGGCGACACGGTGTTCGTCTCGGCGGCGGCGGGCGCGGTCGGATCGACCGTGATCCAGATCGCCAAGGCCAAGGGGATGACCGCGATCGGATCGGCGGGCGGCGCGGACAAATGCGCCTGGGTTGCCTCGCTCGGGGCGGACGCGACGGTCGACTACAAGGCCGAGAGGCCGCTCGTCCGCAAGCTGACCGAGGCCGCGCCGCGGGGGATCGACGTCTATTTCGACAATGTCGGCGGCGAGCATCTCGACGCCGCTTTCGCCGCCGCCAACGACCGCGCGCGCTTCGCGATCTGCGGGATGATCGGCGGCTACAACTCGGGCGAGCCGATGACCTTCCGCTACGTGATGGCGATCATCGCCAAGCGGCTGATGCTCAAGGGGTTCATCGTCACCGACTTCATGAGCCGGATGGGCGAGTTCTACGCCGACATGGGCGCGATGGCGGCGGCGGGCAAGCTGACCAGCGAGGAGACCGTCCACGAGGGGCTCGACCGCCAGGTCGACGCGTTCCTCGGGCTGTTCTCGGGCGGGAACAAGGGGAAGATGCTGGTCAGGCTGTGAGCGACCATCGCCAATCTCCCCGCGCTGACCTCGGGGAATTTCGTGGTGATCCGATAAATATCGAAGCACGCGGCGCGCCTTCGTCGCCGGCGAGGGAGAATTTGACATGACAATGAACGCAGCTGGCCGCGTCGCGCGCCGTGTCACCACGGAGGATATGGTGCTCGGGGGATCGGCGGCGGCGCGCGCGCGCGTCGGGCCGCCCGGAGGGGACTTCGCCTACGGCTTTTTCTACATCGGCGATCCGATGACCGGATCCGCCGACGATGATTTCATGTGGGGAATCGCGTCGACATCCGCGCTCGACAACACGATCGACGCGCTCGCCGGCGACGATTTCGTCATCGGCGACATCGCGACGTTCGTCTTCAGCGCCTTTGGTGGCAACGGCTCGCTGGGCGGGGCATCCGAGATTGATCCCGTCGGCAGCATCTGGACGACCGATGAAACCCCGCTGTTCGAAGACTCCTCGGTCCCGCACATCGTGACCTTCGTGCAGGCGACCGCGAGCCAGGAGGAGTATTTCTCGGTCCAGGTCGGCGCGGGCGAGACGATCACGATCGACGTGGATTACGGCGGCTCGCTGATCGGCGGGCACACCGACACGGTGGTCGATCTGCTCGATGCGGGAGGCAATGTCCTCGACACCAACGACAACAGCTCATTTGGCAACGGAGGCTTCGGCTCGACCTCGGACCTCGATTCCTATCTCGAATTCACGGTGGCGACGGCGGGGACCTATTACATCCGGATTTATGAATCGGTGACGCCGACATTCGAGGGCGGCGAGACCTTCATGTTGAACGTCTCGGTGACGGGGCATTTCACCCAGTCGCCCGCGCCGAAGGGCGACGACACGATCGACGGCGGCGATGGCGACGACGAGCTGTTCGGCGTCGGCGGCCGCGACACGATCACCGGCGGCAATGGCGCCGATCTCATCGTCGGCGGCGGCGGCAACGACTACGCCGATGGCGGGGACGGCGTCGACACGCTTTACGGCGGGGACGGCGCCGACCAGCTCCATGGCGGCGGCCTCATCGAGGATGTCGTCGACTATGTTCTCGGCGGCGAGGGCGACGACCTGCTGGTTTCGGGCGGTGAGGGTGTTTACTCGGGCGAGGCTGGGGACGACCTGATCTTCGCCGGCCTGTCCGGTGCCCAACTCGAATATCTCAACGGCGGCGACGGCATCGATACGATAGACACCACGAGCTTCGGCGGAGGCCAGGCTTACAGCGTCGACATGGCCACCGGGCTGACCAACTATAGCGGCGAGAGCTTCGTCGGCTTCGAGAATCTGGTTTCCGGCGACAGTGTCGACACGATCACGGGCACCGACGCGGCGAACCGGATCGAAACCAACGGCGGCGACGACAGCATCAGCGCGGGCGGCGGCGGCGACACGCTGCTGGGCGGCGCGGGCGCGGATACGCTCGACGGCGGAGGCGGCGGGGCCGATTGGGCCGATTACTCGGGCGCGGCGCTCAAGGTGAGGGCGGACCTCCAGACGCCCGCCGGCAACACCAACGACGCCGCCGGCGACAGCTACCTCGGCATCGAAAATCTGCGCGGCACCACGAAGAACGACCGGCTGGGCGGCGACGGGGGCGCCAACGAGCTCGACGGCGCGGGCAAGGACGACGATCTTTCGGGCCGCGGGGGCGCCGACACGCTGATCGGCGGCAAGGGCAGCGACACGCTCGAAGGCGGCGCCGGGGCCGACCGCTTCGTGCTCGACAATATCGCGGCGGGCGGCGCCGACCGGTTCGTCGACTTCGCGGCCGGGCAGGACCAGATCGCGCTCGACAGCGAGGTCTTCGGGCTGGCCGAGGGGGCGCTCGCGGGGGGCCGATTCGTCACCGGCAACGCCGCGCAGGACGCCGGCGACCGGCTGATCTACAACGACGCCAATGGCAAGCTGTTCTTCGATCCCGACGGCACCGGCGCGCAGGCGCAGGTGCTGATCGCGACGCTCACCGCCGCGCCCGCGCTGGGGGCAGGCGATTTTACCGTGATCTGAGTGAGCCGCGGGGAGAGGCCAAGCGCGCGGCCTATTTGATCTTGGCTTCCTTGAACTCGACGTGGCGGCGAAGCACCGGGTCGTATTTGCGGAAGCTCATCTTCTCGGTCTGGTTGCGCGGATTCTTCTTGGTCACGTAGAAGAAGCCCGAGCCTTCGGAGCTCGTGAGCCTGATCTTGACGGTCGTCGGTTTGGCCATGGCCGGGGCTTTCCACTGCGAATTGGGTAGGGCGGGAGCACGCAATCCGCGCCCTCGCCGGAGCGCGCGCATCTGGCGCGCGGGGCCGCCAAAGTCAAGCCGCGCGGGCTTAACAATTTGGCAACCATAAGGGCGCATCACACAAGCAGACAACGGCATTTCGGGGGAACATGCCATGGATGCGCCGATCAACGACTCGCTCGCCGTCCGCGCGACGCTCTGCGCCGACATCGACATGATGGCCGCGCGCTATCGCGAGATGACCCTGCCCGCGCTGCGCGCCTATGTCGCCGCGCTCGGATCGACCGCGCAGGCCTATGACATCCAGCCGCTCGCCGGGATCGCGCGCGCGTTCGAGCGCTCGATCGCGCTCCACCGTGAGGACGCGGCCTTCTCGCTCTATTTCGACCAGCTCAAGATGGCGGTGGGATGCGAGGCGGCCGACAGCGAGACGGCGCGCGACGCGATGCTCGCGGCGATCTCGGTGCGCTTCGCGGGCTGATACCGGCCCCGCATGGATCTCGTCTTCCTGCCCCTGGTGACGGCGGCGCTCGCCGAATGGGGCGACAAGACGCAACTGCTCGCGCTCGCGCTCGCGGTCCGCTTCGGCAAGCCCGTTCAGATCATCGCGGGGATCGCGGTCGCGGCGCTGGCGAGCTCGCTGATCGGGGGCTTCGGCGGGTCGATCATCCGCCCGCTGATTAGCCACGAGGCGAGCCTGCTGATGCTCGCGCTCGCCTTTCTGTTCGCGGGATTCGGCGGGTTCATGCCCTTCCGCGAGCGCGCGCCGGGGCTCAGCCTCGGGGCGTTCGTCACGAGCATGCTCGCCTTTTTCGCGCTCGAGATCGGCGACAAGACGCAATTCCTCGCGCTCGGCTTCGCGGCGGTCAACGGCGCGTGGATCGTCACCGCCTGCGCGGCGGCGGCCGGGATCGTGCTGACCTGCGGCGTCGCGGTGGTGATGGGCGAGGCGCTCCGCGAGCGGCTGCCGCTGCGGCTGATCCGCCGCGTCATCGCCGGCCTGTTCCTGCTCGCCGGCTTCGTCATCGCGATCATCGCGCTGGGGCTGGTATAGCGCTCGCCTTCACCCCACCACGAAATCCTGCGCGCTCAGCGGCGCGAGATTGGCGATCGTCGCGATCAGCGTCTGCGCCGCGAAGCCGTTGCCGTCGGGGTCGAAATAGAGGCTGCCGTCGGTCGAGTCGTAAATTATCCGGTCGTCGAAATCCTCGGCCTCGTCGCCCATCCGGAAGCTGTCGACGGGAAGTGTGCCAGGCGCGAGGCCGAACACGGCGGCGCTGAGCCCGATGCGATCGCCCTGGTTGGCGAAATCGACGATCACATCGGCCCCACCCTCGCCGATATTGTCGATCAGGAACACGTCGAAGCCCGCCCCGCCGATCAGCGTGTCTTCCCCGCGTCCGCCGATCAGCGTGTCCAATCCACCGCGTCCCTCGAGCAGGTCGCTTCCGTCTCCACCGTTGAGCACATTGTGCCCGCTGTCGGCGCGCAGTCTGTCGGAGAAGGCCGATCCGCGCAGATTCTCGATGTCGATGAAGCTGTCGCCCGCGGCATCGCCCTTGTTGTTCGCGGCGAGCGCGAGATCGGCTCCGACCTTCTGCAGCGCATCCCCATAATCCGCCCAATCGGTGCCCTCACCGCCATCGAGCGCATCGCCGCTCGCCCCGCCATTGAGCGTGTCGCCGTTCGCTCCCCCAAACAGCGTATCTTGCCCCAACCCCCCAAACAGCTCGTCCGATCCTTGATCGCCCGAGACGCTGTCGTTGCCCTCTTCGCCCTCCAGCGTGTCGTCGCCTTCCTCTCCCTCGAGGACGTCGAGCCCGAGGCCGCCCAGCAGCGAATCGAAACCCTCGCCACCGTCGAGACTGTCGGCCGCATCGCCGCCTTCAAGCACGTCATTACCATCGCGTCCGATCAATGTGTCATCGCCATCGAGCCCCGCAAGCCGGTCATTACCGCCGGCACCGTCGATCATATTTGCAAAGCCATCGCCGCTCAGCCTGTCATTGAACGCTGAACCGATCAGATTTTCTATCGATAGATAGCTGTCACCACGCGCCTCTCCGATGTTGCGGGTCCGAGTTTGCAGGTACGCGACCGCCTTACCGGATGCGGCGCTATAGTCGGCCCAATCACGCCCGGACCCGCCCTCAAGCGAGTCGGCACCCTCGCCTCCTCGCAAAGTATCGTCGCCACCAAGGCCTCGCAGCGTGTCGTCCCCTTGAGTGCCAGCCAAGTTTTCCCCATTGCTAGTCCCTATTATCACTCCACCTCCCGGATCACCAAAGCCGAAGATGACATAGCTTGCTCCAACGTCCCTCATGCCGAATTTTTCCGCTTCGGGGGCCCCAACAATAATGTCCGCGAATCCATCTCTATTAATGTCGCCAGCTGCTGAAACCGAAAATCCGGTAAAGTCGGCCTTCTTTCGCCCCACCAAGCGGATACCATTCGTTCCATCAACAGTTGATAGATCAAATGTCGCAGCAAACGCACCAACTTTACCAAATAAGATATAGGCAGAGCCAAAACTAGACGCTTCTCCTCCACGCGCGCCGATCAATAAATCATCGATGCCATCACCGTTGAAATCTCCAACGGACGAGACAGAGCATCCCCTTACATCGTTTCTGGCCGGCCCAATAACCCTGAACCCATTGATCCCATCGAGAGCGGAAAGGATCAGGCTTGCGTCAAATGCGCTAGACTTGCCGAACACAACATACGCCTCGCCAGCCAAGCTAAAACCTCCAGCGTCCGCTTCCGGGCTTCCGACCAAGATATCTCCGAAGCCATCACCGTTGACGTCCCCGGCTGCCGAAACTGAAAAGCCGCTTTGGTCGTTCGCCGAGATACCATCTAGTCGAAAACCGTTACTGCCATCGAGCTGCGCGAGTTCGAGGCTCGCCGCAAAGCCGCTGGCTTTGCCGAACACCACATAACTTTCTCCGGCATTGTTCCGGCCGCCGGGATTCGCAGACGGTGCACCGATAATTATGTCCCCAAAGCCATCCCCATTTACGTCGCCAGCATCTGCCACCGAGGAGCCGCTTAGATCGCTAATATCAATTCCGTTGATACGAAAGCCGTTTGCTCCGTTGAGTGCGCCTAGGTACATTTGCGCATCGAAACCATCTGCCATGCCAAACACAACATAGGATTCGCCAGCCTGAGTAGATGCACTCCCATCGGCGGCCGGTGCGCCGATCACCATGTCATCGAATCCGTCCCCGTTGACGTCGCCGGCTGATGATACCGACCAGCCCGCTTGGTCTCCATATTCAATTCCAGAAATACGGAATCCGTTGGTTCCGTCAAGAGCCTCTAGATCTAGACTTGGATAAAACTCGCTTTTACCAAGGATGATATAGGTTTCGCCATTCCTAGGACTATGGCCGATCGAGCCGACCATGATATCGTCGAAACCATCTCCGTTAATATCGCCAGCGGTTGAAACGGACCAACCGCTTCGTTCGTAAGTCGCGAAGCCATCTAGTCTGAATCCATTATTCCCTTTAAGATTGGTGAGGTCAAAGCTTTTGGGAAAACCGCCGGCTTTGCCAAACACAACATAGGTTTCTCCGCCACGCGTATCCGACCCACCATCTGCTTCGGGCGCTCCGATGATGATGTCATGGAAGCCATCGCCATTCACATCGCCCGCGGCTGATACCGACCGACCACTAAGGTCTCTGAGATCGATCCCCCGCAGGCGGAATCCGTTGAGACCATCGAGATCGCCAAGATCAATCGTCGCAGGCGCATTCAACCACGGTAACGGTGCTTGAACGAGGGCCTCGACGCCGCCGCCGAGCCAATCAGTCCATTCGTGAAGGGCTTCGCTCCGCTTGATACGCGTGATTGCCCATCGCACAGCCTTCCCACCGGTTTGTCCTTCGTATCCGTCCCAAGAATTGCGCATCGTCTCGTCCCTCCCGCGACTCGCTGCTTCCCGCCATGCCATATCAGAGTAAGCGACTTGGGCGGAGAGGGATGAGCGTCATCCGTTCGGGAAAACTTGGTGACGTCGCCGCCTAAAACCCCGCCCCCTCATCCATCGACAGCAAAGTCGCATTCCCCCCCGCGCTCGTCGTATCCGTGCTCGTCACCCGCTCCGCGCAGAATCGCGGCAAGTAATGCGGCCCGCCCGCCTTGGGTCCCGTCCCCGAGAGCCCCTCGCCGCCGAAGGGCTGCGAGCCGACGATTGCGCCGATCATGCTGCGGTTGACGTAGAGGTTGCCGACCTCGGCGCGGTCCTCGACGAGGTCCGCCGCGCGCGCGATGCGGCTGTGGAGGCCCATGGTGAGGCCATAGCCCTTGGCGTTGATCCGCGCGATGGTCGCCTCGAGCTTGCCCGGCCGCCAGGTCGCGACGTGGAGGAGGGGGCCGAACCATTCGGCGTCGAGCTGGTCGATGTCGTCGAGGCGAATCAGCGTGGGGGGGACATAGAGCCCCTCGTCCGGGACAGCGCTCGCCTTGATCGCACGATCGCCCATCGCCGCGCGATGCGCCATCAGTCTGTCGTATGCCGCCTGATCGATCACCGGGCCGATGTCGGTCGCCGGATCGGCCGGATCGCCCACGACGAGCGTGTCCATCGCGCCGCGGATCATCTCGATCGTGCGTTCGGCGATCTCCTCCTGAAGCAGCAGCAGCCGCAGCGCTGAGCAGCGCTGGCCCGCCGATCCGAACGCCGAGGCGATCACGTCGGCGGTGACCTGCTCGGGGAGCGCGGTCGAATCGACGATCATCGCGTTGATCCCGCCCGTCTCGGCGATAAGCGGGACGATCGGACGGTCGTCGTCGGCGAGCAGCGAGCGCGCGATCTTTTTCGCCGTCGCGGTCGACCCGGTGAAGGCGACCCCCGCTATGCGCGGATCGGCGGTGAGCGCGGCGCCGGGTTTGTCGACCAGGTAGAGCTGCGTCTTCGCGATGTTCGGAGCCGTGATGCGCGCGACGGCGGGAGGTGCTGAGCCGGTCCAGGCGGCCGAGAGCGGCG
>JACMKH010000293.1 GCA_014380205.1 Sphingomonadaceae bacterium | reverse complement strand
TCGACGTCGCGGTGCATTCGATGAAGGACATGCCGACGTTGCAGCCCGACGGGCTCGGGATCACCTGCTACCTGCCGCGCTCGCTCCGCCGTCTTTACATTTCCCGCCAGACGCGCCTTATGGAATCGCCGACTCGTCGGCGAACCGGGAGGGGAAAAACCATGCGCATGATCCTGGCTACGCTTTCGCTCGGCCTGCTCGTCGCCTGCGGCGGTGCGGCCGAAGATGACGCCGATCGCGACGACGAGACCACCGCAGAATCCGAGGACGCCGGCGACGACGGCGATGACGCGACGGACGCCGACGCGTCGGCCGATCCGCGCCGCGCCGACATGATCGGCGAATGCATCGACGATGTCCGCCCCGAGGTTCCCGCCGGGACCGACCTCGACGCCTTCTGCGGTTGCGCGGTCGACGGGATGGAGGGCGGCGCGGGCGAGCGCGAGGCGATGGAGACCTGCGCGGCCAGCATGGGCATCGAGCCCGAAGGCGCCTGATCGACCCGGCGGCGGACGAAGGTTAACCGCGCGTTCGCCGCGTCCTTTCAGCATTTCGCTCACACCGCGCGCGTATGACCGGGGCGGGTGGGGGACGCGTGAGTGGGAATATTGATGAGCGACCTGTCCTTCCGCCTGTCCCGTGCCGTCTCGGGCGGCCGCCGCGATCGTGGCCGGCCGGCGACGCGCGAGGTCGTGCTTGCGCGGCTGCTCGCCAAGCGCGCCGCCGCGCAGCGCGCGGGGCTCGCCGAAGCCGAGGCGATCATGCGCAGCCAGATCGAATGGTCGCTGCCGATGCAACCAGGCGAGGCCGAGAGCGCCGATCCCGCCTGATCCGAGGCGTTCGTCGGCGCTATTACGACATCTGTCGAAAATAACCTGCAACCCCTTTCCGATCGTCGACTCGCGCTGGACGGACCGCGCCGGGTGCGCGAAAGGCGCGCCCATGGTTTCGACGGGGAGGGGGCGGCCGATGCGCCGGGTTTCGATTTTTCTGCTTTCGGCATCGGCGCTTGCCTGTCCCGCGCTGGCGCAGGATCCCGCACCGACTGCACCGGTCCCGAGCGCGCCCGCTCCGACGGCCCAGACCGATGCGCCGCCCTCCGACCCCGCGGCCGTGCCTCCGCCCGCCGCGAGCGGCGGCGACGTGCGCACCTACACCCCCGCCGATTTCGCGCGCTACTCGCCGACCACCGCGCACGACATGGTGCGCAACATCCCGGGCTTCAGCATCGTCGAGCAGGAGGAGCGTCGCGGGCTCGGCCAGGGCGGCGTCAACGTCCTGATCAACGGCGAGCGCATCTCGGGCAAGTCCAACGACGCGGTCGCCGCGCTCGGCCGCATCTCCGCCGCCAATGTCACGCGGATCGAAGTGCGCGATGCCGCGACGCTCAACATCCCGGGGCTTTCGGGGCAGGTCGTCAACATCGTCGCCAACATCGGCGCGGTGAGCGGCACCTTCTCGTACAATCCGCAGTTCCGCTGGTACAACACCGAGCCCAGGCTGTTCACGGGCGAGGTCTCGGTCAACGGGCGGCTTGGGCCGGTCGAATACACGATCGGGCTCGCCAATGTGAACGACTCGTTCCGCAACGGCAACGACGGGCCCGAGCTCGTCTACGACGGCCTCGGCAACCTCACCGACGAGCGCTACGAAGTGCTCACCGTCTATGGCGACCGCCCGCGCGTTTCGGGGACCTTCCGGATCGACGGGCCGGGCAGCTCGGTCGGCAACCTCAACCTCTCCTACGAGCGCTACTATTTCGACGCGCGCGAGGACTCCGATCGTTTCCCGTTCGGCCAGGTCGCGCGCTTCCGACTGCTCGAGGAGCGCGAGCGCGAGTGGAATTACGAGATCGGCGGCGATTACGAGTTCGCGCTCGGGCCGGGCCGGCTCAAGCTGATCGGAGTCACGAGCCGCGAATACAGTCCTTTCTCGCAGCAGGCCGTGTTCAGCTTCGCCGACGATTCGCCCGATCAGGGCAGCCGCTTCACCCGGACCGCCGACGAAACCGAGACCATCGCGCGGGGCGAGTACAGCTGGCGGATGTGGGGCGCCGACTGGCAATATTCGCTCGAGGGCGCGCTCAACCGGCTCGACAATGTCTCGCGGCTGTTCATCCTTGATGACGCCGGCGACTTCGTCGAGGTCCCGCTCCCCGGCGGCGCGGCGGTCGTCGAGGAGGACCGCGCCGAGGCGAACATCACAATGACCCGCGCGCTGAACCCCGCGCTCACCCTCCAGGCCTCGCTCGGCGCCGAATATTCGACCATCTCGCAATCGGGCGACGTCGAGCTCACGCGCACCTTCTATCGCCCCAAAGGCTTCGTCTCACTGGCCTGGACGGTCGATTCGAGCCTCAACCTGCGCGCGCGGCTCGAGCGCAAGGTCGGCCAGCTCGATTTCAACGACTTCGTCGCGAGCGTGAACGTCAGCTCGGGGAGCGAGAACGAGAGCAACCCCAACCTCGTTCCCCCCCAGACCTGGCTCGCCGAAGTCTCGGCGACCAAGAACCTCGGCCCCTGGGGATCGATCACCGCGCGCCTGTTCCACGAGGCGATCACCGACATCGTCGACCAGATTCCGGTCGGCGACGACGCCGAGGCGATCGGCAACCTCGACAGCGCGACGCGCTATGGGATCGAATGGACGAGCACTTTCAACTTCGATCCGATCGGCATCCGCGGCGCCAAGCTCGATCTCACCGTCAACGTCGCGCGCAGCCGCCTCACCGATCCGCTCACCGGCGAGCGCCGCCCGATCAGCGTCGACCAGCAGAGCTATATCGAGGCCGAGTTCCGCCACGACATCCCCGGCACCGAGGTCGCCTACGGCTTCGAGCTCGAGCGCTATCGCGAGGCGCCCAGCTTCCGGCTCAACGAGTTCGGCCAGTTCAACACCGTCCCCGCGTTCATCGGCGCCTATCTCGAGCACAAGGACGTGCTCGGCCTGCGCGTGCGCGGCAGCGTGTTCAACCTGTTCGGCTCGCGCGACGACTTCTACCGCGAGGTCTACGTCAACCGCCGCGACGGCCCGATACTGTTCATCGAGGACCGCTCGCGGAGGATCGGCCCGATCTTCAGCCTATCGATCAACGGAACGTTCTAGGCGAAGCGACGAATCGCCAGCCTAAGCGATCAGCCGGTAGCCCACCCCAGGCTCGTTGATCAGCAGCGCGGGCTGGGCGGGATCGCTTTCGAGCTTGCGCCTGAGGCCGCGCATCACGACGCGCAGATATTCGGTGTGGTCGCGGTGGGCGGGGCCCCAGACTTGGCCGAGCAGCTGGCGGTGCGTGACGACGCGGCCCGGGTGCTTGGCGAGCTCGGCGAGCACGCCATATTCCTTGGGCGTGAGGCGCACTTCCGCGCCTGACCGCCGAACCGCGCGGTGGAACAGGTCGATCTCGACATCGCCCGCGCCGACGATCACGCGCTCGGCCTGCGAGGCGAGCCGCTGACGCAATGCCGCGCGGACGCGCGCGAGCAGCTCCTCGGTGTCGAAGGGCTTGGTGACATAGTCGTCGGCGCCGAGATCGAGCGCGGCGACCTTCTGCGCGGTGCCCTCGCGCGCCGAGACGACGATCACCTTGGCCTTGGCCTCGCGCAGCAGTCCGAAGAGCTCGAGGCCGTCGCGATCGGGCAGGCCGAGATCGAGCAGCACGAGATCGGGCCGGTCGATCGAGACCGCCGCGAGGCACGCGCGCGCCGACGCCGCTTCGACCACCGCGTACCCCGCGCGCGTCAGCGTCGCGCGCAGCAGCGTGCGAATCTGCGGCTCGTCATCGACGATCAGGATCGTGTGGGCCGTGCTCAATCCGCCGCGCCTTCGGCGGGCTCGCGCACCAGCAGCGCGGCCGGGAAATCGAGGCTGAACACCGCGCCCTGCCGATCCGGACGGTTGGCGGCGGAAACTCCGATCCCCATCGCCCCGGCGAACCCGCCGACGATCGCCAGCCCCAGCCCGGCACCGCCCTTGCGGTCCGAGCCCGCGATCCGCGCGAAGCGGGAGAAGATCGCCGCCCCGCCTTCCCCGGGAATGCCATTGCCTTCGTCGAGCACGGCGAGGCGCACGCCTTGCTGGTCGCGGCAGCCCTCGATGGCGATCGCGCTCCCCGGCGGCGAATAGCGCGCCGCATTGTCGAGCAGGTTGATCAGGCAATGGTGGAGCAGCTCGGGATCGGCGCTGACCAAGGGCAGATCGGGTGGGACATCGATACGGACGCGGCGCCCCGCGAGGCTCTCGCGAAGGTCGCGCGCCGCCGCCGCCACCGCGTCGATCAGGTCGACCGGCTCGGCCCTGAGCCTGATCGCACCCGCCTCGATCCGCGCCATGCCGAGCAGATTGGCGATATAGCGGCCGAGCCGCGCGGCTTCGCTTTCGATCGTCTCGATCAGCCCGGCGGCCGCATCGGGCCCGGCGCGGCGCAGCTC
>JACMKH010000292.1 GCA_014380205.1 Sphingomonadaceae bacterium | reverse complement strand
AGCGCGCCGGCGTGTCGCGCGACGAGGCCAGCGATCTCGAGGCGCGCATTTCGAGCCTGGTCGCGCTCTCCGAGGTGCCCTCGGGCACGCGCATGGAGATCGTGCTCGGCCGCCGCCCCAACCGCACCGTCCCGCGCCCGCTCGAATCGCTTGAATTCCGCGCGCGCTTCGACATGCGCATGGAGGTCGCGCGCGTCGACGGCGGGCTCGCGGTCACCCCCGTCTCGATCGCGGTCGACGAGACCCCGCTCAGGATCCGCGGCCGCGTCGGCCAGAGCCTCTACCAGTCGGCGCGCGCCGCCGGCGCTCCGCCGCGCGCGATCCAGGAATATCTGCGCGCGCTCGGCACCCAGCTTTCAGTCGCCGGCGACGTCCGCGGCGACGACAGCTTCGATCTGATCATCGAGCACCGCCGCGCCGAGACCGGCGAGGTCGAGATCGGCCAGCTGCTCTACGCGGGCCTCGTCCAGTCGAACCGCGAGGTCCAGCTGCTCAAATGGTCGGCGGGCGGCCCCGCGCAGTGGTTCGAGGCCTCGGGCGTCGGCCGCCAGACCGGCGAGATGATGATGCCCGTCAACGGCCGCCAGACCTCGCCGTTCGGCTATCGCGTCCACCCGATCCTCGGCTATCGCCGCCTCCACACCGGGATCGATTTCGGCGCCCCCTATGGCGCGCCGATCCGCGCCGCCGCCTCGGGCACGATCGATTTCGCCGGGCGCAACCGCGGCTATGGCAATTTCGTCCGGATCAACCACGGCTCGGGGATGCAGACCGCCTATGGCCATATGAGCCGCATCGCGGTCGGCCACGGCGCGCGCGTCGCGCAGGGCGAGGTGATCGGCTATGTCGGCTCGACCGGCATGTCGACCGGCCCGCACCTCCACTACGAGCTGATGCGCAACGGCCAGCGCATCAACCCGCGCTCGGTCACCTTCATCCAGCAGGCCCAGCTGTCGGGCGAAGAGCTAAGGCGCTTCCGCTCGACCCTCGCGCGCCTGAGGGACGTGCGGCCGGGCGCGGCGATGGCGCGGCGCGAGGAGCGAGGCGAGAGGCGCGAACGCAGCGCCGCGAACGTGCGGCGGGAGCGCACGCGGGGCTAGCGCTACCCGTTACTTACAGGCGGATCGTCGCTCAGCGGATCGGCGCGCGCGACCTTATCCCGGCCCACCGCGATCGGAATCCCTGCATGCGCATGATCTCCACAGGGATTGTGCTCAGTCTCCTTCAGGTCCTCCTACTCCAGCCATGTCCTGCGGTGGCGAACTGCTTTACCCCTTTGCGTCTTGACTCCTAGCTCTGCCCGTGTCTGTCTCGGGCGAGGTCGATAGTGACAATGGCAAACCGCGGTCTATCGGATGAGGAAATAGCACTCATCAAAGGCATGCTGGCCATTAAGATGGCTGCTCAGGACATTTGCGGCTACATGTTCAGGCCCGGCAGGAGCCTAAATCCTGCAGGAGTTTACGAGATAAAGTCCGGAAAACGCGCGCGCGAAATCCCCGCTAAATCGGAAGATGACGTCAAGGACTACATAAAAAACCACCCCTATTTTGGCTCAATCGCAGTCGCAGATCGGATTTCCGAGCTTAGAAAACAAGTACGCGGCATGCTGCGACTTCAAAAGGACATTGCGCGATGTTTTGTCGAACCCAAGGAAACGGGACGATTGGAGTTCAAGGAGACGTTTCATTTGCTTAGCTTGCCGCACTACGCTCGTAGCTTGATTGGTTATGCAAACCATTCAGGCGGGTTTATATTATTTGGTATCAAAGATGATCAGACGGTTATCGGACTAAAGAAGAATGATGCCTTCAGAAAATTAGATCCAGAAAGGTTCACGGGCTTTCTTAAGGACACGGTACAACCAAATATAATTTGGGGCCGCTTCCAGTTTACGTTCAACGAATTAGAGATAGGATGCCTATATGCAGAGGAGAGCGACTGTAAACCTCACATCACTACGAGAAACGCCGATTCCATAAAGGCTAACCAGATCTACTATCGTTACGAGGGACAAACTTCTGTAATCCGTCCCGGCGAACTCTTTAATATCGTCCGGCAGCGGGAAAGCGAAGCCATTCAACATGCTATAGCGAAATTGCAGCAAATTGTGGGGGTTGGAGTCAGTGACGCACAGATTCTATACGGAGGTGCAGATGGAAATATTACCACAGATGATCGAGTATTTATAGAAAAAGAGGTAATTCGAACACGGACCCTAACGGATAGGGATGTCTTGCTAGATTTTATAAATGGTTCGATGCGAGCGGGGGCGTCCGACTATATAGAATTGGCGGCGCATGAGGCCGTGAGATGGTTGCCCCTATATTTCTTCATGAAGGAAGGTGATCTCAATATTACAGCAGTTCTTGAGTTATTGAAACAATCGAAGACGGCGAAGCCGGGGGCGTCGGATCATATCAAGAAGCGCCTTGCGGGCACGGAGACGGCGTTCCGTGAATATATTGGCGAGGGTGCGCGAAACATTTTGGAAGAGCTCAAGAAGGGTAATATTCCAAAGGAAGGCGGACTTACTAAGTCTCGGCACCTATCTGAGTGCCTTATTGGGGTGGAGGAACTGGATGATTTCGACGGCCCCTTCTTGAGGGCGATCCTAAGTCAGATTATATCGGATTATGAGCGCCACGAGAAAGACTCGGCAATTGGGAGCAATATGAGGAGATCAGCAGCGCGAGTCGACGAACTGCTGTACGGGTCCGAATTCCATCACTAGGCGTCTGGCTCACTCGCACCTCAGCACGACGACGCTAGCGATGCGTGTAGGGTTCCGGAAAGGGGCCCGGGGGCACAAGCGATTACGGTGGCGATTACGGTGCCAGTTTACCAAATGCACCAAATAGGCCGGGCTATCACGCCGCATAGATCGCGGGGCGGTAGCGGGGCTCAGGGATCGACAGGTCGTTCGCGCGCGCGGCTTCGAGCCAGCCCTTTATCGCGATGCGGGCTTCGGCCAGCGCCTCCTCGGGCGTGTCGCCGAACGCCGCGCACGATTTGAGATCGGGCACGTCCGCGACCCAGCTTTCGTCGCGCTGGGACCAGAAGAGGTTGATATGATAGCGCGGAACCGTCACTCGTCGATCTCCAGCCCGAACTCCTCGACCATATCGAGAAATTGGTCGATTTGATAGGGCTTCGCCATATTGCCGCGCGGCTGGATGCTCAGGATGCGCGGCACGGCTGGATGCTTGTACTGGTGATGGCTACCCGAGGTCCGGTCCAGCCTGAACCCGAACGCCGTCAGGATTCGCTGGAAATCGCGGAACGGAATCGACGCGCGCGAGGCGACGAGGCGTTGATAGAGTTTGGACGGCTTCACCATGTCTGGCTCCTTGTAATCCAGAGCCTAGCCGACGCGAAATGCGACTATTAGGGTCGCCCCCCGGCCTTGCGCCACGCCGCCCTGGGCAAGCACGAACACACCCAGAACAAAATGCTTGCACAATAGGATTTCGCCTGATTTATGCTCTAGGATGAGCACCTACCCCAGCCCATCGTCCACCGCCGCATCCACCGATTCGACCGGCTTTCCGCCTCCCGCCACGATCAAGCCCGGCCCCGACTCCGCTCGGGAAGATGAGCCCTGGCCCGCCCCCGCCTCGGAATTTCGCACCCTCTACGGCCACATCCCCGATTTCGTCGATCCGCTCGACCCCGAGCACCCCGACACCAGCTTCACCCAGACCCGCCGCCTGCGCCACGACGGCTGGAGTCCCGAGAGGATGCGCCTGTTCCACGAGCGGCTCGCCGAATGCGGCGTCGTCCTCGAGGCGTGCGAGGCGGCGGGAATGGGCGCGCGCGGCGCTTGCCCTCGGCGCGAAGCTGAGGGACCCAACGGCAGCTCTCAACTTTCTCAACTTGCGCCCACGCCGCGTCCGCCACCGCGTTTTGGTGTGACCCTCGTGTGACCTTCCGCGCCGCCGCCCCACCAGGCTGTATCGAGATTCAGCTCAGGGTGAGCCGAAAATGGTGGATTTTCGTGACCCGGAGCGCAGCGCACTTAAGGTGCGTGAGCACCGGAAGCGCGAAAAGCTGCCATTTGCAGGCCACCATGGGCTGAATATCGATGCAGCCGCCTACCGCCCCTGGCTGCGCCACCTGCGGATCGTGCGCTCGATGATCCCCGCCTCGTCGCCGGTGTGCGCCCACATTTCGGAGAACAGCGGGTCGCTCGAGGCGGGGCGCTTCTCCTCCTCGAGCTCGTCGAACGACACGCGGATCGGAACCGAGACGCCCTCGCCGCAGATGATGCATTCGCGGTTCCTGAGCGCCGGGATCACGTCGAGGAAGCCGCGCGCGCCCTCGGGCATCGCCGAGCGGACGTGCGCCTGGTCGCGCTCGTTGTTGAGCCGCATCGCGAGGATCGTCCCGCATTGCGAGAGCACGCCCTCGGCGAGATCCGACGGGCGCTGGGTGATCAGCCCGAGCGAGATGCCGTATTTGCGGCCTTCCTTGGCGATCCGGCCGAGCACCTTCGAGACCGCCGAATTGGCGACGATCCGCTCGGACGGCACATAACGGTGCGCTTCCTCGCAGACCAGCAGGATCGGGCGCTTGGATTCGTTGCGCGACCAGATCGCATAGTCGAACACCATCCGGCTGAGCATCGCGACGACCACCGAGGTGATGTCCGAAGGCACGCTCGAAACGTCGATGATCGAGATCGGCTTGCCGCGCCCGGGCAGGCGGAACACCTTCGCGACAAACTCGGCCATCGTGTCGGCGACGAGCATCCCCGAGAACATGAAGGTGTAGCGCGGGTCGTTCTTGAGCTCCTCGATCTTGTTCTTGAGCCGCATGAACGGCGCGGTATCCTTGACCGAATCGAGCAGCCCCATCTCGGCGGTGATCAGCGCGAGCAGGTCCGAGAGCAGATAGGGGATCGGGCTGTCGACGGTGAGCTTGGGCAGCTGGGTCCCGAGCCGGCTCTTGCCGCGCGCGGCGAGCAGCGCCTTGGCGAGAATGTCCGAATCGCGCTGCTTGTCGGCGCCGTCCGAGGTGATGAACACCTCGATATGCTCATCGAAGTTCATCAGCCAATAGGGCATGGCGAGGTTGTTGACGTCGAACAGCTCGCCATAGCCCTTGAACGCGGCCGAATATTCGCCGTGCGGATCGACCATCACGATATGGCCCTCGGGCGCGAGCTCGCAGATCCGGTGGAGGATCAGCGAGACCGCGGTCGATTTGCCCGTGCCCGTCGATCCGAGGATCGCGAAATGCTTGCCGAGCATCGCGTCGATGTAGAGCGCACCGCGGATGTCCTTGGTCGGATAGACCGTGCCGACCTCGATGTGCGCGCGCGCGTCGGCGGCAAAGAGCTGGCGCATGTCCTCGGTCGAGACCGGAAAGACCTGCGTCCCGGGCACCGGATATCGGGTGACGCCGCGGCGGAAGTTGCGGATGTGGCCGGTGCCCGCGCTGATGTCGCCCTCGCCGAGAAAGTCGATGTACGCGCTGATCGCGTCGCTGCCCTCGGTTTCGAGCGAGAGCGTGCGGACATTGGCGACCAGCCAGCGCTTGCCGACGCGCATCTTGATCTGGCTGCCGACCTGGCCCGAGGTGGCGACGCTGGGATCGGCATTGCCGCCAAGCGCCTCGAGCGCGGCGCGGTCGACGCGGATGCGCGAGCTCGATCCGGCGATGTCGAGCACCACGCCGATCACGGGCAGATCGGGTTCGGCGTCGTCGGCGAAGCGCTCCCCCGACGCGATCTCCTCGGTCGTGATGGGCCGGAAATGTCCGATATCCGTCATATGCATGCACCCCGGCGCCGCGCGCCATCCCTTGCCGCCCGGTCCTGCCCGAATTGGGTTAAGATTGATTTACCAGCGTTGCGCGCGCCGCGCGGCTCAGAAGCGCTTGAAGAACACCCCCGCCGCCCAGCCGAGCACGAGCGAGATCAGCACCGCGGCGAGGCCATAGGCGAACGACTGGCGCTCGGCGAAGGTCGCGACGAAGCGCTCGAACCCCGCCTTGTCAATGTCGACGTCGCGCACCGCCGCCGCGAGCACGCGCCCGTCCTCGATCAGGAAGGTCTCGGCGGTGTACTCGCCGACTGGGACACGCGCGGGGATCGCGATCCGCGCGGTGTAGAGCACGCTCTGGTCGATCTCGACCGCGGCGGCGTGCTCGGCGTAGAGCCCCGCGCGCCGCCTGAGGTCGACCAGCCCCGCTTCGAAGCGCCGCGCTTCGGGAGGCGGGTTGGCGCTCGCCGGCGAAAGCTGGAGGCTTTCGATGCCGAGCTCGTAGATCGCGGCGGTGCGGTCGTCGACGATCTCGCCGATCGGCCGCGCGGTGGCGATCGCGTAGAAGGCGGGGGCCGAGCGGAAGCGCGCCTGTGCGGCGTTGACCCACAGCCCGAGCCGCTGCTGCTTCTCGCGAACGAGGATCGATTCCTCGGGCCCCTTGAGCACCACCGCGATATCGGCGCGCCGTTCGGGCGCGACCCCGCCCGGATAGACGATCGCGCCGTAGAGCAGCAGCTCGGCGCCGGTGAAGCTGTAGACGATGCTGATCTCGTCCTGGCTCACGCCCGGGACGAGCACGGGCTCGGCCTGGCCCATCGCGAGCGGCGCGACCAGCGCGAGCGAAACGAGGCCCGCGCGCCTCACAGCAGCTGCACCGTGTAGATCTCGTCGGGCCGCCAGCCGAGCCCCAGCGCCATGCGGATCGCGACGAGGATGACGAGCACCGCGAGCAGCAACCGCAGCCATTCCGGCCGCATCTTCTGCGCGAAACGCGCGCCGAGCTGCGCCCCGGTCACCGAACCGAGCAGCAGCAGCACCGCGAGCACGATGTCCACCGCCTGGGTGGTGATCGCATGGATCATCGTCGTTGCGGCGGTGACGAACAGGATCTGGAACAGCGAGGTGCCGACCACCACCTTGGTCGACATGCCGAGCACGTAGATCATCGCGGGGACGAGGATGAAGCCGCCGCCGACGCCCATCAGCACGGTCAGGATGCCCGTTCCGAAGCCGATCGCGAAGGGCGCGAGCGGCGAGATGTAGAGCCCCGAGCGATAGAAGCGCCAGCGGAAGGGCAGCCGGGCGACCGCCGGATGGTGGTGTCGCGCGGGCGGCCGGACCCCGATCCCCGTCCGCCGCGCGTTGATCGTCTGCCACGCCTCCTTGGCCATCAGCACGCCGATTCCGCCGAGCAGCAGAACGTAGAGCACGCCCACCACCAGATCGATCTGCCCCGCCTGCTGGAGGATGCGAAACAGCTCGCTGCCCGCGAACGCGCCGGCCACGCCGCCCGCGACGAGCACCGCGCCCATGTGGAAATCCACCCCCTTGCGCTGCATGTGCGCATGGACGCCCGAGACGCTCGCGCCGGTGATCTGGGTCGAGGCCGAGGCGACCGCGACCGCGGGCGGAATGCCGTAGAAGATCAGCAGCGGCGTGGTGAGGAAGCCACCGCCGACCCCGAACATCCCCGAAAGGATCCCGACCAGCCCGCCCAGTGCGATGATCACCAGCGCGTTGACCGAGAGCTCGGCGATCGGGAGGTAGAGGTCCATCGCGGCCGTGGAGTAGCGCCAATCGCCGCGCGGCGGAAGCGCGTCAGAAATCCGCCGCGAGCGTCAGCGCGAGCCCCGATCGCGGCGCGGCGTCGCCCGCGTCGCGCTGACGCCATTCGAGCGGCATTATGTAGCAAGCGCACCAAGCCGGGAGGGCGGGCCTTCGCCCGCGCGGGCCGGT
>JACMKH010000291.1 GCA_014380205.1 Sphingomonadaceae bacterium | reverse complement strand
GGCCGACCCCTCCGCCGAATAGGAACCGGCGCGCCCCGGGCTCCGCCCCGGCTGGTTCTTCACCCAGGGCGAAGGCCTGTTCGTCCCGCCCGGCGACCGCGGCGACGCGCCCGCGCGCTTTGCGTGGGGCGCGCCGCCGGCGGGTTGGCGGCTCGCGAGCAGCCTCGACGGCTATCTGGCTGACGCGCTCGACGTGGACGGGGTCGTGCAATCGATCCTGATCGGCGGCACTGACCTTCGCGTGATCGAACGCCAGGTCGGCGGCCGGCCGGTGCGCGTCGCGCTGCGTGGCGCCTGGCCCTTCGATGACGCGGCCTTCGCCGATGCGCTGGCGCGCGTGATCGCCGCCGGAAACGCCTGGATGGGAGCCGACGCCACCTCCTATTTCGTGCCGATGATTCCGCTCACCGGCGCGGAAACCGGGGCGATCAGCTCTGGTGGGACCGGCCGCACCGGCGGTTTCGCGCTGGCCTCGACATCGAATGTCGATTTCGATGACATCGTCCGGCTGCTCGCGCACGAATATGGCCATCGCTGGTTCGGCGGCAGCCTCGGCCCGACCGCCGATCCGGGCGCTCCCGAATATTGGTTCACCGAAGGCTTCGGCGATTTCGCCGCCGCGCGGACGCTCGTCGGCGGTGGGCTATGGACCGAGGCGGACTATGCGGCCCATCTCAACCAGGTGCTGCTGCGCTATCATTCGTCGAGCGCGCGGACCGCACCCAACGCCGCGCTCGCCGAGCGCTTCTGGGACGATCCCGCCGCGATGCAGATGCCCTATGATCGCGGCCATCTGTTCGCGCTCGCGCTCGATCGCGCCGAGCCGGGAAGCGTCCGCGCGGCGCTGCTGCTCATGGCGCGCGAGCCCGAGATATTTGCCGCCGAAGAAACCCAGGCGGCCCGCTTCATCCGGGCCTATGGCGCGGGGCCCGGCCGGTTCGACGCGATGCTCGCGGGCGAGCCGATCGTGCTTCCCGCCGATCTCTTCGCGGCCTGCGGGACCCTCGAATGGGCCGAGCAACCCATCTATGCCACCGGCTATACGACGGCGCAGGACGCCGACGGACGCTATTTCGCGAGCGTCGAGGAGACGAGCCCGGCCTGGGCGGCGGGGTTGCGCCCCGGCATGCGCTACATCCGCCGCGTATCCTTCGGCCCCGGCGACGCCACCGTGCCGTTCGTGATGCGCGTCCGGGACGCGGACGGAGAGCGCGTCCTGCAATGGCTGCCCGAAGGCCCTACGCGCGTCCGCTTCCAGCGGCTCGTGCTCGCCGATTTCACCGACGCTGCCGCGCGCGACGCCTGCCGCGCCCAAATGGGCGGACAGTCAGCCGGGCGCTGAGCGCCGCGCGCGGCTATTGTCCCGCCGCCACCGTCTCGACCGGCAGCCCCAGCGCGTCGAGCTGCGGGCGTACGA
Source organism: Sphingomonadaceae bacterium (assembly GCA_014380205.1). GTDB lineage: Bacteria > Pseudomonadota > Alphaproteobacteria > Sphingomonadales > Sphingomonadaceae > Parasphingopyxis. The sequence continues at coordinate 2,724 of JACMKH010000291.1, read as the reverse complement.
TCGCGGCCTCGCCGATCACCACCCAGACCATATTGTCGACCTCGAGCGCGGCGCGCGCGGCGGCGTCCATCTGTGCGGCGTCGAGCGCCCGGTAGCGCTGGGCGAGGCTGTCGTAATAGTCGTCGGGGCGCCGCCAGAGTTCGTTGCGCTGCATCGCGTCGAGCACGTCGGCGCCGGTCTCGTAGCTGCCCGGAAGCTGGCGGATGCTGCCCGTGATCGCGCGTTCGACCTCGATCGGGGTCATCCCGTGGGTGGTGAGGAAGCTATTTATGTCGTCGCGCAGCGCGGCGATCGCGGGCCCGGTCTGGTTGGCCTGGACGGGGGCGGCGACGATATAGGGCACCGGCCCCGCGAAGCGCTGCGGATTGCCGCGCACGCCGTAGGACCAGCCGCGCGTCTCGCGCAGGTCCATGTTGAGCCGCGACAGGAAGGCGGCGCCGAGTGCGTCGTTGGCGCCGAGGAAGGGCAGGATCTCGTCGGTTCCGCGCAGCGGCGTGACGAGCCCGCCGTAGATCACCGACTGGGGCGAATCGGGTCGATCGACGAGCACGATCCGCCCGCGCGGCGCGGGGATCGCGGCGTCGAAATTCTTGGCCCCCGCCACGCCACTCGTGGTCCAGCTGCCGAAGCGCGCCTCGAGCAGCGGGACGAGCGCGTCGAGCGTGGTGTCGCCGACCGCGAAGATCCGCAGCTTATCAGGGCGCAGCCAGGCGTGGTGGAAGGCGACGAGATCGTCGCGCGTGATCGCGGCGACCGACTCGGGCGTGCCGAGCCCGCTCGGCGGGCGGCCATAGGGGTGCTCGGCGCCGAACAGCAACGGCCACAGCGCGCGGCTGCCGAGCCCCTGCGGTTCGGTCAGCTCGGCCGAGATCGCCGCGAGCTGGGTCGCGCGAATCCGCTCGATCTCGCCGGGCGCGAACGCCGGATTCCTGGCGACATCGGCGAGCAGGTCGAGCGAGGGTGCGAGATTGGGCGCGAGCGCGAACATCGAGACGTTGGTGCGGTCGGCTGAGGCGGCGGGCTCGATCACCATGCCGAGCCGCTCCTGCGCCTCGGCGAGCGCAATCGAATCGAGGCTCGTCGTCCCCTCCTCGAGCAGCCCGAGCATCAGCGCCTGGGTGCCGAGCCGGTCGGGCCGGTCGGCGGCGTTGCCCGCGTCGAAGCTCAGCGCGATCTGGACGGTGGGCACCGCGTCGCGACGGACGAAGCGGACCTCGACGCCGTTCGACAGCGTCGCGCGCTCAACGGTCGGAAAATCGAGGTCGGCGATCTCGCCGATCGGCGGGCGCGGCTGCGCGCGCGTCGAGACGGCGGGAGGCGGCACGGACTCGGCCGGGGGCGCTGCCTCCTCACCGGGCTGGAGATAGAAAGCGGGTTGGGTGAGCACCCCCGTGCGGCTCGCCCGATCGCCCGTCCCGCCGGGCGCCTCCTCATAGGCGGGGCGCTCGCCCGGGTTGACGCGGATCGCGACCACCGGGCGCGTCAGCCATCGCTGCATCGCCGCGGTCACGCTCGCCGGCGTCGCCGCGCCGTAGCGCGCGAGCTGGGTCCGGTAAAAGGCGGGATCGTTCGAATAGAGCGCGCCCTGCGCGAGCGTCACCGCCTTGCCGCCGAAACCGCCGACCGCCTCGAGCCCGGCGATCCGGCCCGAGATTTCCTGCATCGCGACGCGCGCGACCTCGTCCTCGGTCGGGCCGTTGGCGATGAAATCGGCGACGATCGCGTCGAGCCGCGCCGACACCGCGTCGGGATCGACGCCGGGCCGGACGTCGACCTGGACTTCGAAGATGCTGTTGTATTCGAACGGCAAGACGCCCGCGCTCACGCGCACGGCGGTCTGCTCCTGGCGGACGAGGAGGTTGTCGAGCCGCGAGCTCGCGAGCCCGCCGAGCACGCCCGCGGCCACGTCGAGCTCGACCGTCGCGGGGTCGTTGAGCCCCGGAATCGCCCAGTCTCGATAGAGCCGCGTCACCGCGACATTGTCCTGCATGACGATGTCGCGCCGCGCGGGGAGGTCGGGGATGCCGGGATCGGTCTGCGCGACATCGGGGCCGCGCGGGATGTCGCCGAAATAGCGCTCGGCGAGCGTCCGCGCGATCGCCGTGTCGACATCGCCCGCGAGCACGAGCACCGCATTGTTGGGCCCGTAGTTCCGGAGGAACCAGTTGTGGACCGTCTCCATGCTCGCCGCCTGGAGATCGGCCATCGATCCGATCGAGGAATGGCCGTAGGGGTGCTCGGGGCCGAACAGCGCATCGATCTGCGCATATTCGACCAGCCCATAAGGCTGGTTGTCGCCTTGCCGCTTCTCGTTCTGGACGACGCCGATCTGGTTGGTGAGCTTCTCCTGCGTGACCGCGCCGAGCAGATGGCCCATCCGGTCGCTCTCGAGGAACAGCGCGAATTCGAGCGCGCTGGTCGGCACGGTCTGGAAATAATTGGTCCGGTCGTACCAGGTCGTGCCGTTGTAATCGGTCGCGCCGGCCTCGCGCAGCGGCTCGAAGAAATCACCCGGCGCGTTCTCCGATCCATTGAACATGAGGTGCTCGAAGAGGTGCGCGAAGCCGGTCTGGCCGGCGGGCTCGTGGCGCGAGCCGATGTGATACCAGATCGAGACCGCGACCACGGGCGCCTTGCGGTCCTCATGGACGATGACGCGAAGGCCGTTGTCGAGCGTGAACTCCTCATAGGGAATGGCGATCTCGCCGACGAGATCGGCGGCGG
>JACMKH010000290.1 GCA_014380205.1 Sphingomonadaceae bacterium | reverse complement strand
GCGCAGATGGCCGAGCATGGCGCGGCGATCGCCGAGGCGCGCGCGGTGACGGTCGAAGCACTCGGCGCGGTGCTCGCCGATCAGCTCGAGGGGCCTTTTGCGCGCGCGGGGCTTTCGCTCACGGGCTGGACTGGGGGGAATCTGGCCGGGGAGCTATCGCGCGGCCGTTGGCGCGACGCGGCGGCGGGGCGTACGCTCGCGGGTCCGCACCGCTCCGATCTCGCGGTGACGCACCTCGCCAAAAATCAGCCCGCCGGTCGCTGCTCGACCGGCGAGCAGAAGGCGCTGCTGCTCGCGATCATCCTCGCCCACGCCGATCTCGTTGCCGCGCGCGCGGGCCGCCGCCCCATCCTGCTGCTCGACGAGGTCGCCGCGCATCTCGATCCGCTCCGCCGCGCGGCGCTATTCGAACGCCTCGAGGCCGGCGGCGGCCAGGTCTGGATGACCGGGGTCGAACGCGCGCTGTTCAACGGCGTGGGGGACGCCACCTGGCTCGCCGTGCGCGACGGCGGGATCGCGCCTAGCTGAGCCCGTCGGCGCGCAGCTTGAGCCCGGCGGTGAGCAGCGGCGTCTGCGCCTGGGCGAACGCGCCCGGGGTCATGCCGATGAAGCGGCGGAACTCGCGGTTGAGGTGCGACTGGTCGAAATAGCGCAGCGCGGCGAGCTCCTCGTCGCTCGGGCTGCTGAACCCGCGCATCGCCTGCGCCATGTCGAGGAAGCGGCTGCGGCGGAGCACCGCCTTGGGCGAATGGCCGAAGCCGGCATTGCATTGCCGCTCCATCTGGCGCGCCGAAAGCCCCAGCTTCGCCGCCGCGTCGGCGACGCGGATCGTGCTGTCGTGGCGCGCGATGTCCTCGAACGCGCGCATCGGCGTGTCGGTCGGCAGATCGCCGTGGCGCACGATCTGATCGGCAAGCGCGCGCTCGATCGCCGCGACGATCGCCGCGTCGTCCGCTGCGCCGGCGACCTCCTCGAGCAGCATCGCCGCCGCCTCGCCCCAATGCTCGCCGAGCGGCTCCATCCGGTCGGCGCATTCGCTCGCGGGGCAGCCGAACACCGAGCGCCAGCCGCTCGGCCGGATCGCGACGCCGATGACGAGGAACGGGCCCGCGACGCGGACCGGGAGCGGCCGCGCATTGGGGCCGAACAGCACAACGGGCCCCGCGCCCTGCCACTCGCCCGGCGCGGTCTCGGCGAGCCAGTCGCCCTTGAGCAGGATTCGGATGAACGCGGTCTCCGAGAGCAGCCGGTCGATCAGCGTGAAATCGTCGGGCAACCGCGCGTCGAACACGTAATGCCGCCGCACATAAGGGGCGAGCGCCGCCGAGGGCGGATAATTGCGCGACAGCAGCATGGCGACCCGACTTTCCGTCGTTTTCCGGGAGATTGACGCGATTCCCCCGGCTTGGCAAGGACGCCGCCGCGCGGCCCTCGATGTGGGTATTTCGCTTGGGGATCGCGGCCCAAATCCCTATATGTCGGGCATGGCCACATCCCCAGAAAATACGCCCTTAATGGGCGATTACGATGCCGATTCGATCAAGGTTCTCAAGGGTCTCGACGCGGTGCGGAAACGCCCCGGCATGTACATCGGCGACACCGACGACGGATCGGGGCTCCACCATATGGTGTTCGAGGTCTCGGACAATGCGATCGACGAATCGCTCGCCGGCCATTGCGACCGCATCCTGATCCGCCTCAACGCCGACGGCTCGGTCACGGTCGAGGACAATGGCCGCGGCATCCCGACCGGGATCCACACCGAGGAGGGCATTTCGGCCGCTGAGGTGATCATGACCCAGCTCCACGCGGGGGGAAAGTTCGAGAACACCTCGGACGACAACGCCTACAAGGTTTCGGGCGGGCTCCACGGCGTTGGCGTCTCGGTGGTCAACGCGCTCTCCGAATGGCTTGAGCTGCGCATCTGGCGCGACGGCGAGGAGCATTGGATGCGCTTCCGCCACGGCGTCGCCGAGGCGCCGCTCGCGGTGGTCGGCGAGGCGGGGGAGAAGCGCGGCACGCAGGTCAGCTTCCTGCCCTCGTCCGAAACCTTCAACAACGTCCTCGAGTTCGACTTCGAGCGGCTCGAGCACCGCTTCCGCGAACTCGCCTTCCTCAATTCGGGCGTCCGTCTCGTGCTCGCCGACTGCCGCCACGCGGACAAGGCCGAGGTCGAGCTGTTCTACGAAGGGGGGATCGGCGCGTTTGTCAAATATCTCGACCGCCACAAGACCGCGCTGGTGCCCGATCCGATCGCGATCCACGGCCAGCGCGACGAGGTCGGCATCGACGTCGCGCTCGAATGGAACGACAGCTACCACGAGAATGTCCTCGCCTTTACCAACAACATCCCCCAGCGCGACGGGGGCACGCACCTTGCCGCCTTCCGCGCTGCGCTGACGCGCACGCTCAACAATTACGCCGACAAATCGGGGATGATGAAGCGCGAGAAGGTTTCCCTCACCGGCGACGACATGCGTGAGGGGCTCACCGCGATCGTCTCGGTCAAGCTGCCCGATCCCAAGTTCGGCAGCCAGACCAAGGACAAGCTGGTCTCGTCCGAAGTGCGCCAGCCCTTGGAAAGCCTGATGGCCGACAAGCTCGCCGAATGGCTCGAGGAGAATCCGGGCCACGCCAGGACGATCATCCAGAAGACGATCGACGCCGCCGCGGCGCGCGAGGCCGCGCGCAAGGCGCGCGAGGCGAGCCGCAAGAGCGTGATGGGGATCGCGTCGCTTCCCGGCAAGCTCGCCGACTGCCAGGAGCGCGATCCCGCCAAGTCCGAGCTGTTCATCGTCGAGGGCGACAGCGCGGGCGGATCGGCAAAGCAGGGCCGCGACCGCCACTATCAGGCGATCCTGCCCCTCAAGGGCAAGATCCTCAACGTCGAGCGCGCGCGCTTCGACCGGATGCTGTCTTCGAAGGAGGTCGGCACCTTGATCCAGGCGATCGGCACGGGGATCGGCCGCGACGATTTCAACCTCGAAAAGCTGCGCTACCACAAGGTCATCATCATGACCGATGCCGATGTCGACGGCGCGCACATCCGCACGCTGCTGCTGACCTTCTTCTACCGCCAGATGCCCGAAATCATCGCCAACGGCCATCTCTTCATCGCCCAGCCGCCGCTCTACAAGGTCGCCAAGGGGCGCAGCGAGGTCTACGTCAAGGACGATATGGCGCTCGACGCCTATCTGATCGACGCCGGGCTCGGCGCGATGGTGCTCGAGACCGCGGGCGGCGCGCGTTCGGGCGCGGACCTGCGCATGCTGATCGACCACGCGCGGCGGATGCGGACGCTGATGGCCTATGTTCCGCGCCGCTACGACCCCGCGATCGTCGAGGCCTGCGCGCTGATGGGCGCGCTCGACGAGACGCTGACCCGCGCGCAGCACGCCGAGGCGATCGCCTTCGTCGCCGAATGGCTCGATGGCCATGACGAGGAGGCGCGCTGGACCGGCGAGGTCGAGGCGGACGGCGGCTATCTCTTGAAGCGCGCGTGGCGCGGCGTGACCGACGTGCACCGCATCGAGGCCGCCTTCCTCGGCTCGGCCGAGGCGCGCAAGCTCCACCGGCTCGCGGCCGAGGCGGCCGAGAATTACGCGATCCCCTCGCGCCTGGTGAGCATGAAGAAGGGCGCCGAGGCGGCCGAAGCAGCCAACGAAGCCCCTCCCCTTCAGGGGAGGGGTTGGGGTGGGGCCGAAGGCGAAGCCGAGGTCGACGAGGCGGATGGTCTGCCCGCCCCGCCCGATCCCACCGCTGGCAAGGGCGCGCTGATCACGCGGCCGAGCGAGCTGCTCGAAGCCATCCTCAAGGCCGGCCGCAAGGGCCTCTCGATCCAGCGCTACAAGGGCCTCGGCGAGATGAACGCCGAGCAGCTCTGGGAAACCACCCTCGACCCCGGCAACCGCTCGCTCCTCCAGGTCGAGGTCGACCAGGCCGATGTCGCGGACGAGATTTTCACGCAGCTGATGGGCGACGTGGTCGAGCCGAGGCGCGAGTTCATCCAGGAGAACGCGCTGAGCGTGGCGAATTTGGATGTTTAGAGATGGCATTTCCTGAGCCTCGACCTTGGACCCGAGATTCCGCAGACACGGTTAGGGATGAGGATAAGCGCGCCTACAGCCCTTGCTCATTTTTCTTTAGCCAAGGCTGGTCTCTAGTTTTGGCAGCCCGATATTTTGTAAACGAGCGATTGGTCGATCGAGCTCGAGGCGGCGTAGCCGTCAAACATCGCCACCGCATTAACTTAGCTTTGTTTGGCCAATTGATGGCGTCGTTTGAATATTTGCTCAAGGATTTTATTGCAAAGACCATTGATAATGTGTCGGTCTACGACGAAAAAATACAAAAATGTAAGTGGCTGGAGGTTACTCCTTCGAAGGTGCTGGCATCTCGTTCTGCGCTTACCACACCGGGAGCAATCCTTCTACATGCAAGTCAAGGATGGCACAATGCGACAGTGACAAACGCGCGATATAGCGAGATATTCGAACGTCAGCCTATCGCAGCAGATGAAGTGGAGACGCTTCAAAAACTTTGGCTTCTACGGCATGCCGTGGCACATAACGCTGGCTATGTGATACAGTATGACTCGGTTCGACTTCGGATGCCTGCGTTGGCGGATAGCAGCATTGATATAGGCGAGCATTACATCAGTGAGGCATTCACGTTCCTTCTAAGCATAGCGCGGAGGCTTGCGCAAACCGTTGGGCCCAAAATCATTCACGACTGGGCCGATTCTCTGAGGGATGTAGGGCCGGACTATAACCGCGATAGGGACGTTTTTTCAAACTTGTTCTGGCTAACATCAATCGTTGAGTCGAGATCTGGGGAAGTTCCGAGTCCAAGACGGACAGACTACGATCAGGTTTTCATCCCACCAGCGCCCGCACCTTCTCCCTGATCGCCTCCAGCTCCGCCCCGCTCGCCTTGCCCAGCGGTGCTGCGCCACGTTGGCGCCAGTCGACCGAGCGGACGTGGTCGGCGAGCGCGACGCCCTTGCGCCGTCCGGCGACCGGAACCTCGAAGGGATAGCGTTTCACGCGCGTCGTCATCGGCACGCAGACCATCAGACTCGAGCCCTTGTTGTAATAGGCGGGTGAGAGCACCACCGCCGGGCGTCGGCCGGCCTGCTCGCGCCCCGCTTGGAGATCGAAGTCCACCCAGACGATGTCCCCGGCATCGGGCGTCCAGCCGCTCACCAGACTTCCTTGCCCTGTGGCGGACCCCAATCGATTTCCTCGTGCCGGTTTTCCGGGGTGATCGCATCGACCAGCGCCTTCAGATCGACGACCTTGCGCGCGGGCCGCTCGATCACGATACGGCCTCCCTCCTCGCGCACATCGATCGGATCGTCGGCCTTGAGCCCCACCGACTCGAGCAGCGCGGCCGGTATCCGCACCGCCGCGCTATTGCCCCACCGTCTTACATGCGCGTTCATCGCAGTCTCCATATCTACAATGTAGATACCCGTTGGTGCCGGAGAAATCAAGACGTCTCACGCTGATCGAACAGTCGCGTTCACCGGTCGAAGAGCAGGGGCGCGGTTTGGCCGACGATGCGATCCTCGTAATCGGCGAGGAGGTTGATCATGCAAATTCGGATAAGCCGTGCGGCGTTGGGGTGCGCGCTGGCGGGGGCGCTTGCTTCATGCGGTCAGGGGAGCGAGCCCGTTCACAACGAGGCGGCCGCCGCGCAATCCCAGGCCGAAATCACCGACCCCGTCCCCATCCCCGACTACGTCACCGCCGCGATCGCCGATCCGTTGCGCGAGGTCCATCGCGAGCGCGACGCGCGGCGGCGGCCGGGGGAGTTGATCGCGTTTGCGGGGCTCGCGCCCGGGAACAGGGTGCTCGATCTGATCCCGAGCAGCGGATATTGGACGCGGATCTTCAGCCGGATCGTCGGGCCCGAGGGCCATGTCTACGCGGTCTGGCCGAAGAATTACGCCGATGTCGCGCAAAGCGACGTCCGCGTGCTGCGGGAACTGGCAGCGTCGGGCGATTATGCCAATGTCACGGTCGAGGTCCAGCCGACACCAGCGCTGAGCGCGCCCGAGCCGCTCGACATGGTCTGGACCTCGCAGAATTATCACGACTATCCCGATGAGTTCATGGGCAATTACGATCCCAACGAGCTCAACCGCGCGGTGTTCGACATGCTGCGGCCGGGCGGAACCTATCTGATCATCGATCACGCCGCCGAGCCCGGATCGGGGATTCGCGACACCGAGCGGCTCCACCGGATCGATCCGGCGATCGTCCGGCGCCAGGTCGAGGCGGCGGGCTTCGAGTTCGTCGGCGAGAGCCGCGCGCTGCGCAACCCCGAGGACGATCGCACGCTCGAGGTGTTCGACCCGGCGATCCGCCGCCACACCGACCAGTTCGCCATGCGCTTCCGCAAGCCGGAACGATAACCGAGCTTCGGCAACTCAAGGCGCGACGTCCGTCGGCGAATCGCTCAGACCTTGTCCGCGTAGATCATCCGCCCCGGCCCGAGCCGCGAGAGCACCTCCGCGATGCTCGCGCGCGGGAGGGTAAAGCAGCCCTGGCTGCGGCCGAGCTTGCCGGTTTGCGCGATCAGCTCGGGTTGGGCGTACCAAGCGGTGTGGACGACGATCGCGCGCGCGCGGGCGTTGGCGTTCTCGGGATCGAGCCCGTCCAGCCGCATCGCCTCGCCATATTGGCCCTCGTAAAGCTCGCCCGTGACGTAGGCGCCCGAGGAAGTCGCGTAGGAGCCGTTCTCGTTCGAGAAATGCTGGAGCCAGCCGCTGTGCGCGGGGTCCGATCCGCTGCCGTGCGCGACGAGATGCGCGCCGAGCACGCGGCCTTGCGCATCGCAGAGGAAGAAGCGCGGTTCGCGCGAGGGTCGCGCGAAATCGGCGACCGCGAACATGTCGCGATGAGCGATCGCGCCCGCATGCCGATCGAGCGCGGCGAGCGCTCGGTGGATCAGCGGATTTTCAGGTTCGACGCGAGGCTCGGGCGACGGCACCGCGAATTCGAGCGCGGAGAGGCTCGCCGGCGCGGCCTTGGCGAGCGCGAGGGCGGCGAGGCCGCCATAGACAAATTCCCGTCGCGATAGCCGCATCGGAGCCATATCGCTGATTGCGCGAGATTTTTCAAGGCCGCGGCTGAGCCGGCCGCCAAATCTCCATCACCCGCGCGACCGGCAGCCCCTCGATCCGCCCCTGATGCCCCGTCATTGTCTCGCTCGCGAACATCGAGTTGAGCACCGCCTCCTCGGTCGCCTCGACGACCGCCTGAAACAGCGGGGTCATGCGGTCGTTGGGCATGTCCTCGATCGGGCTCGGCGTGGCGCGGCGCTCGGGGGTGCGGCGAACGCCCTCAGCGGTCGAGAAGGCGATCGCATAGTCGCCCGAGCCGTTGGTCATCGGCGAGCCCGTGCGGCCGATGCCGAGGAAGGCGCGGCGGGCGAGGCGGGTGAGGTTGCGGTCGGAGAGCGGGGCGTCGGTCGCTATCACGATGATCACGGAGCCGTCGCCGCTCGCGTCGGCGAGTTCGTCGCGGAACATATGTTGGCCGAGCGCCTCGCCGATCGGGATGCCGTCGACCGCGAGCACGCCGCCGTAATTGGTCTGGACGAGCACGCCGACGGTGTGACCGCCCCAGTCGGCGGGGAGGCGGCGCGAGGCCGTGCCGATGCCGCCCTTCCAGCCGAACGCGATCGTCCCCGTCCCCGCGCCGATTGATCCTTCCGCCACCGGCCCGCCCGCCGCCGCCTCGATCGCGGCGATGGCGTGCTCGGGGCGGACGCGGCGCGCGCGGATGTCGTTGAGGAAACCGTCGTTGGTCTCGCCGACGACGGCGTTGACCGAGCGGACCTCCTCGTTGCCGGGTTGGGCCAGCGTCCATTCGATCGTCCCCGCCATCGCCTCGGGGACCGAAAGCGTGTTGGTCAAGAGGATCGGCGTCTCGATCTCGCCCAATTCCATGATTTGTGTCGAGCCCGCGAACTTGCCGAAGCCGTTGCCCACCGCGAAGCCCGCGGGGAGCTTGTCCTGGAAGATATTGCCGCCGGGGGGCACGATCGCGGTGACGCCGGTGCGGACGCTGTCGCCCTCGATCAGCGTGACATGGCCGACCTCGACACCAGCCACGTCGGTGATCGCGTTGAGCGGGCCGGGCGGGAGGATACCGACCTCGATGCCGAGGTCGCGCGCGCGAGGGCGGTCGGCGGACTGGGCGGAGACGGCTGTCGCGGCGATCAAGGCGAGGGCCAGCGATGCAAGACGGGCGATCAACGATGTTGCTCGGCGATCATCGCCAGCGCCGCCTCGAGGACCGGATCGCGCCCCGCGAAATAGGCCTCGGCGGTGAGCTGGACGGGGACGTGCGGCGCGATCGAGCGGCGCTCGTCCCAAGGATGCGAGAGCTGCCAGCGCGCGCCCGCGAGCGCGCCGACAAGCCCGCTCCACGGCAGCGTAAAGAAGCTCTCGTCGCCCCATTGGTTGCCCGTCTGGCTGGTCGGCTCGCCGATGAACACCGGGCGGACGAGCCGCTCGAGATCGGTGGTGAAATTGGCCGCCGCCGAATAGACGTTACGCCCGATCAGCGCGTAAACGCGCCGCCCCTCGCGCGTGCTGAACGCGGTCAAGGTGCGCAGCAGCTCGACATAGGTAAAGCTGTTGCCGCCGTTGTTGTGGCGCAGATCGAGGATGATCGCGCGCGGGTCGCGCTCGGCGATCGCGCCGCGCAGCCGGGCGCCGAACTGCTCCATCGTCTCGTCGGGATCGGCGAAGATGTTGTTGACCTGGACATAGATCGCTCCCTGCTCGGGCATCGCCTCGAACCAGTGCGCCTCGCCCGCATTGCGCAGGAACAGCGGCGCCGCGACCCCGGGCGGCGCATTGAGCTTGGCGGGCGGGAGCGGCGGGACGGCAGTGAGCGTTCGCTCGACGGTGCTTCCGTCCCGCATCCGTAGCGTCAGCGTTACGCTGTCGCCCGGCGGGATCACGCCGAGCCCACTTAGCAGCGCGGGGTGCGCGATCAGATGCGGCGTGAGCCACGCGGCCTCGGCCGCGCTTTCGTTGCTCTGCGCCCCTGCGATCAGCGCGAGCGCCTCTTCGGCGGGCGTGTCGCCGAAGCGCAGTACTTGCGCGCCCGCGAGATCCTCGTGTCCCTCGAGCCCTTCGGTCACGAACAGCCCCTCGGGAAACAGCCAGAAGCGCACGGGCAGCCGGTCGAAGGCGACGCGGCTCGGCGCGGCGCCGTAAAAGAAGCCGGTGTGCCCGCGCCCGAGGCTGTCGAGCATCCGGCCGAGCCCGATCACGACCTGCTCGTCGCCTATCCTCGGCACATCGGTCTTGAGCGCCTCGGCGAGCCGGCCGAACGCCTCGGGCGGCGGACCGCCCCCCGGATTCACCCGGGCGAGCTCCGCCGTCAGATAATCGATGTCGCGCCGCCAGCCCTCATCGCGGCTCAGTCCCGAGACATCCTCGCGCCCCGCGATCGTCGCGAAACGGGGCTCCTCTCGCAGGCGCGCGAAATTGGCGTCATCGAACAGCTCGGGCCGCCGGAGATAGCCCTCGCGGAAGACGAGCGTGTCGAGCGCGGCGAGCGCGGCCTCATTCTCGCCGAGCGCGGCGTGGCTGGCCGCGATCCAGTACCAAGCGCTCGATCCCGGATAGGGCAGCCCCGGCCCCTGCAGCGCGATCACGCGCTCATAGGCCGCGATCGTCTCCCGGTGCTTGCCCTGCTCGCGCAACGCGCGCGCGAGCCGTCCCCAGTTGCTCCCGCTCGGCGAGGCCGCGCTTTCGATTGGATAGTCGCTGGTCAGCGCGCGCAGCGCCGTCTCCGCCTCGAACCACCGTTCTTCGTCGACCAACTGCGCCGCCGCTTCGCTCCGTCGCCGATAGTCGAGCGCGTCGCGCGGCGCGACGAGCACGGCGCCGGGATCGGAGGGCTGCGCGTCCGCCGGTGCGGCGGCGATCGCCGCGAGCGCAATGCTGATCAGCAGAGCCTTCGACCTCATCGCGATCCCCCTGATTTTTCGCCTCAACCGAGCTTGCCGAAGCGCTCCTCGAAGCTGGCGGTGTCGCCACGCGCGAGGTAGCCCGCCTGCTCGACCCATTGGTCGCGCGCGATGCGGCCCTGGTTCATGCCGATCTCGGCCTCGATGCGCTCGGCCTCTTCGGGAGACCAGGCGGCGATCTGCTCGAAGCGGACCACGCCCATCGCGGCGAGCTTCTCGGCTGCTCTGGGGCCGAGGCCCTTGATCCGGCCGAGCTCGTCGCCCGCGCCGCCCGCCGCGATGCTCGCGGGCGCGCCAACGTCGCGGCCGATCTCATCATCGTCCGCCGCCTCGGGTTGCGCCTCTACTCCCGCCATCTCGCCCGCGATGTCCTTCATCGCGGCGGCGATCTGGTCGCCGATGTCGGCGCCCTCGGGGCTGTCAGCGATCACCGGCGCGGGCGGGGGCGGCGCGGGCGTCGCATCGATCGTCAGCACCTCGTCGCGGCGCTCGATCCGCCGCGAGCGGCGCATCAGCACGATGAGGGCCGCTGCGGCGACGGCGAGGACGAGGAGGATGATGAGGATTTTGATCATGGCTGCTCCGAGAGGCCGGTCCGGGTCGGCCTTCCCATGACGAACGCGGCCCGCCGGCGCAAGGCGCGGGCGGACCGGTCGGAGTGTCCCGCGGTCGGTTCGGCGCTACTTGCCTCCATCCTTGCCGTTCGCGCTGCCGAGCGCGGCGGTCTGCTGCTCGGCCATCTCGGCGAGGCGGAGGAACTCGCGGCGCCAGTAGTCGCCGGTGTAGGCGGTCGAGGCGAGGCGGCGGATATCGGCGAAGCCGTAGTCGCCGAGATAGCGGTCGGCGCGCAGGCGCTGGCCATAGGCGGCGACCGCGGCGATGAACGCCATGTCTCCCGCCGGCGCGCGCGCCGAGCGGATCAGGCCGGCCGCGACGGGCTGCTCGATCAGCCGCGAATTGTCCTGCCCGGGCAGCTTGTAGCGCAGCCGGAGCCAGGCGAGCTCGGCGCCGCCCGCGACGGGCGCGGCGGGTCGGTTGGCGTCGTAACGCCGCCTGGGCAGCCAGCCGGTGCCTTCGGCGGGGACGATCTCGTAGAGCGCGGTGACCTGATGCCCCGCGCCGATGTCGCCCGCGTCGACCGCGTCATTGTCGAAATCCTCCTCGGCGAGCAGGCGGTTCTCGTATCCGATCAGCCGGTATTCGCGCACCCAGGCGGGGTTGAACTCGATCTGGAGCTTGACGTCGTGCGCGATCGTGAACAGCGTCGAGGAAAGCTCGGTCACGAGCACGCGCTGCGCCTCCATCGCGGTGTCGATATAGGCGTAGTTGCCGTTGCCGTGATCGGCGATCTGCTCCATCATCGCCTCGTTGAAATTGCCCGTGCCGAAGCCGAGCGTGGTCAGTGTGATGCCCGATTCGCGATTCTGCTCAACCATCTGAATGAGCTGATCGGTGTTGGTTACGCCGACGTTGAAGTCGCCGTCGGTGGCGAGGATGACGCGGTTGATGCCGTCGTCGATCATGCTTTTCCGCGCGGCGTTGTAGGCCATCTCGATCCCCGAGGCGCCCGCGGTCGAGCCGCCCGAGCGCAGCATGCCGATCGCGCGGATGATTTCCTCGCGGTTGGAGGAGCCGTCGAGCAGCTGCTGGACATGGCCCGCGTAGGTGACCAGCGAGACGCGATCGCGCGGACCGAGCTGCTCGGCGAGCAGCGCCATCGAGCATTGCACGAGCGGAAGCTTGTCCATCGAGTTCATCGAGCCCGACACATCGACGAGGAAGACGAGGTTGGCGGGCGGGCGCTCGCCGCGCGGTAGGTCGTACCCGCGAAGCCCGATGCGCAGCAGCCGCGACTCGGCGTTCCATGGCGTCGTCGTCATGTCGGTGGTGAGCGTGAACGGCCGCGACCGGTCGCGCGGGTTGGGATAGTCGTAGCGGAAATAGTTGAGCATCTCCTCGGTGCGCACCGCGTCGCGCGGCGGCAGGTCGCCGCCGGTGAGCATGCGGCGGACGTTGGAGTAGCTGCCGGTGTCGACATCGACGCCGAAGGTCGAGACGGGCTGATCGGCGACCGTCACGATCGAGGCGACGTCCTCGCCGTCATAGCGCTCGCGATTCTCCGTGCCCGGATAGGGATAAGGGTAGGGAGGCCGCGGCGGGATCATGCCGGGCTGCGCGATACGGTTGCCCGTGACGACCGCCGGCGCGGAGGGCTGTGCGCGTGAGACATTTTCGCGCGCCTCGGTCGCCCGGTCCGCCGACAGTGGCGGCGGCGGCGGCGGCGGTGGTGGAGCCGGTGGCGGAGGGGGTGGCGGTGAAACAGTAGACGGCACTTGCTGCGCATATCCGCGCCCGCGCCCATAGCCCGCGCGATCGTCATCGAAATCGGCGTTCTGGAGGAAAGGCGCGCAGATTCGGTTGACGTGGTCCTCGCGCAGATACTCTGGGTCCACGATCGTCAGCGCCTCGCCGCGATTCTGGGCGATCACGGGAAGGGCGGGCGGTGTCGCGCCGACCAGCATCAAGGCCGCGAGCGGAACCCAACGAAGCATGCGCATGACAATCCTCCCTTCGACCGACCCTATGTGATATAGTCACATCATTGCGCCTGAACGGGCGCTTAATCGGACAGCGCGATGCGCGGCGATGGCCGATGACCGCCAATCGTGCTATGGACAGGGCATGGCTGGCGGACTCGCGGTGGTGCTGAGCGGCGGAGGCGCGAAGGGCGCATTTCAGGTCGGCGTGCTCGAGGAGCTGATCGTCAATCGCGGCGTCAAGGTCGATATCGTCGTCGGCGTTTCCACCGGCGCGCTCCAGGCGCTCGGCGTCGCGCAGGACGATGTTCCCGAGATGGTCGCGCAATGGCTCGCGCTGACCAAGGACAGCGACATATACACCAAGCGGCCGCTGGGCGTGGTGGGCGGAATCCTCGGTGAAAATGCGCTCTTCATCGCCAATCCGCTGCGCAGGCTGATCGAGGCGTTCGCCGACGAGGCCAAGCTCAAGGCGAGCGGGATCAAAATGCTGCTCGGCGTCGTCAACCTCGGCACGGGCGCGTTCCGCACGATCGACGAGAGTGTGCCGGGCATCCACAACTGGGTCTATGCGAGCTGCGCGATGCCCGTGTTCTTCGATCCGCTGCTCACCAAGGCGGCCGATGGCACGAAGGAGCAATGGGTCGACGGCGGCGTCCGCGACGTCACCCCGCTCGACGCGGCGCTCGAGCAGAATCCGCGCGGCGTGATCGTCGTGCGCGCCTCGCCCAAGCCGCAGGTTGGCGATGTCCGCATCTTTCCCAATCTGATCAAGATCGGGCTGCGCGCGGTCGACATTCTCCAGTCCGAGGTGTCGATCAACGACACGCGCAACGCGACGCTGATCAACGACATGATCGCCGCGCGCGAATCGCAGTTCAAGGCGCTCGAGGCGGAAGGGATCACCGGCGCGCAGGCGGCGCGCATCCTGCGACCGCTCGACGTCCAACTTTCCAACTATCGCTTCGCGCCGATCAGGATCATCGAGCCCGAGCGCGAATATTCGGAGACGCTCGAGTTCAACCCCGCCAAGATCCGCGAGGCGATCGCCGCCGGCCATGTCGCGGTCGAACAGGCATGGGACTCGCTCGAGCCGCTGCTGAGCTGAGCGATCGGGCCGCGCGCGCCCGCGCCCTTCACGGCTTGCTTACCAAATTCGGCTAGCTCCTGGGCCATGAACGCCGAGACCCGGATCGCGCCCGCCGCGCGGGGCGCGGATGCGCGCATCGCCGATCCGCGCCCCGCGTCGGTGGTGAGCACCGGGGTCG
>JACMKH010000037.1 GCA_014380205.1 Sphingomonadaceae bacterium | reverse complement strand
GTGGCTCGCGGCGGTCACCGACCTGTGCGCGGCGGGTCTCAATGTGGCGGTGATCGCGCCGCTGCTGCCCGCGCTCGACGCGCTCGAGGTGGCGGATCTGCGTCGCGTGCGCGGTCTCGGCGGGATCGTCGCCGCATTGCCGCGGGGGATTCGCACAGTCCTGCTCGACGAGCGTGACCGGGCGCGGTCCGAGCTGATCGCGGCGAACCTTCCCGAAGCAGCGCTGATTTTCGGCTAGGAGCATCGCTTGAGCTATCAGGAGTTCCTCGCCGCCTTCGCGGTCGCCCAGGGCGTCGGCGACGTCGATACGCTGCTCGGCGAGCATGCCGCGCGCTACAAGTTCCAGATCACCAGCCGCGAGCGCGCCCAAAACGCGATCGCACTCCTCGCCGACGAGCTCGGCGTCGATTGGCGGGGTCTGCGCGTGCTCGACGTGGGCTGCGCCTATGGCGCGTTCACGATCGAGCTCACCAAGCTCGGGGCGCGCGCGGTCGGGATCGACAACAACGCGAAATGGCTAGGGCTCGCGGCGGTCAACGCGCGCGGCGAGGTCGATGCGCCGTTCATCGACTGCGACGCCTCGGCGTTCGCGGCGCGCGAGGCGCTCGCGCCGCACGGGCCGTTCGATCTCGTGCTGCTCAACGATGTCCTCGAGCATGTCTACGACACCGCCGGCCTGCTTGCCAATCTGGAGGCGCTGACCACGCGCGAGGCGGCGGTGTGGTTCGAAGTGCCCAACGGGCTCGCCACCCAGCATGTGCTGGCCGAAGGGCACAAGAAGATATTCGGCCTGTCGCTGCTCGCGCCCGATCACTGGCCGGCCTTCGTCGCCACGCCCTTTCACATCTTTTATCGGCGATGGCCCTATTTCCCCGCGCTGTTCGGCGCGTTCGGGTTCGGCGATCTCCGCCTCATCACGCGCAAC
Organism: Sphingomonadaceae bacterium; assembly: GCA_014380205.1. GTDB lineage: Bacteria > Pseudomonadota > Alphaproteobacteria > Sphingomonadales > Sphingomonadaceae > Parasphingopyxis. Next base: position 1,674 of record JACMKH010000037.1, on the reverse strand, counting down.
CGCGACCGCGACATCGAGCGAACGCGCGCGCGCATCCGCGAGGATCTCGACCGGATCGGAGCGCTGATCGCCGCCGGCGGGCAGAGCCCCGTCGTCGAGCGGGCGTGCGGCTACTACCTCGCCGAGGCCGAGCACGACCTCGCGACGATGGCCGGCGGCGCGCTTTACCTCAAATATCGCGCGCGCTTCTGGAAGGGCATTGCGCGCAAGTCGGGATCGACGAGGTGAAACGATGAGCGGCGACGCGGCGCCTCCGCCCCAAAGCTTCGACCCCGCGGCGTTCATCGAGCGGCTCGGCGGGCGGACGCACAACGCGTTCATCGGCATGCGCCACGTCGCGCACGGCGCGGACTGGGCCGAGCTCGCGTTCGATCACGATCCTAAGCTGGTCGGCGATCCCGCGAGCGGCATCCTCGCCTCGGGGCCGATCATCTCGCTGATGGACATGACCTCGGGGCTGTCGATCTGGCTCGCAAGCGCGCGCTACGAGCCGATCGTCACGATCGATCTGAGGCTCGACTACCTCAGGCCCGCGCGGCCCGGGCGCGGCGTCCACGCGCGCGCGCAATGCTACCGACTGACGCGCTCGGTGGCGTTCGTGCGGGGCCAGGCGCACGACGGCGAGCCTGAGCGGCCGATCGCGCACGCGGCGGGGACATTCATGTTCTCGGGGCCCGCGGGGTGAGCGCGATGCCGCCCTATGGCGAAGCGCTCGGGATCGAGGCGGGGCGGGACGCGGACGGGCGGCTCGTGCTCACCCTGCCGTTCGGCGAGCATGTCCGCGGCCGGCCGGGCTTTCTCCACGGCGGCGCGATCGCGGGGCTGCTCGAGATCGCCGCCTTCGCGACGCTCCGCGAGGCGCTCGGCGAGGAACGCGATGTCGCGATCAAGCCGATCACGGTGACCGCCGACTTCATGCGCGGCGGGCACGAGCGGCCGACGTTCGCGGCGGCGACGGTGACGCGGCTCGGCCGGCGGATCGCCAATGTCGAGGGCTTCGCATGGCAGGAGGACGAGGCGCGCCCGATCGCCGCGGCGCGGCTCAACATGCTGCTCGAGCGGCGCTAGGCGTCGATGCTCGTTCCGACCGACGCGTGGACGAGGCCGCCGTCGACCGCGATCGTCTCGCCGACGACATAGTCGCCCGCGCGGCTCGCGAGGTAGATCGCCGCGCCCGCCATGTCCTCGGCGATGCCGATGCGGCGCGCGGGGATGCCTTTCGCGACGTCATCGCCATGGTCGCGCGCGGCGCGGTTCATCTCCGAGGCGAAGGCGCCCGGCGCGATCGCGCTGACCACGATATTGTCGCGGATCAGCCGCGCTGCCATCCGCTTGGTCAGCCAGATCAGCGCGGCCTTGGAGGCGTGATAGCTGTAGGTCTCCCAGGCGTTGAGGCGGAGGCCGTCGATCGAGGCGATGTTAATCACCTTTGCGGGGCGGCCGTCGCTCGCGCCCGCCTTGAGCATGTCGTGGAGCGCCTGGGTCAGGAAGAAGGGCGATTTGAGGTTGAGGTCCATGACCTTGTCCCAGCCCTGCTCGGGGAAGTCCTCGAACTTTTCGCCCCACGCCGCGCCCGCGTTGTTGACGAGCACGTCGAGCCGCGCCTCGCGCTCGGCGAGCGCCGTGGCGAGCGCGCGCGCGCCCTCGACCGTCGAGACATCCTGCGGGAGCGAG
>JACMKH010000289.1 GCA_014380205.1 Sphingomonadaceae bacterium | reverse complement strand
TCGAAGCCCTGGAGCGTCACCTTCGCCGCCGGCTGCGCCAATGCCGCCGTCGCCGCCACCGCCCCCGCCATTGCCAGAAGAATCCTCATGCCCGTCCCTCCATCAGTTCACGCACATCGGTCAGCCGCCCCGTCACCGCCGCCGCCGCCGCCATCGCGGGCGAGAGCAGGTGCGTTCGCGCGCCCGGCCCCTGCCGGCCCACGAAATTGCGGTTAGAGGTCGAGGCGCAGCGCTCGCGCGGCGGAACCTTGTCGGGGTTCATCGCGAGGCACATCGAGCAGCCCGGCTCGCGCCACTCGAACCCCGCCTCGATGAACACGCGGTCGAGCCCCTCGGCCTCGGCCTGGCGCTTGACCAGCCCCGAGCCCGGCACGACCAGCGCCTGGCGGATGCCGCTCGCGACATGCCGCCCCTTCGCGACCGCCGCCGCCGCGCGCAGATCCTCGATCCGGCTGTTGGTGCAGCTACCGATGAAGACGTGCTCGATCGCGACATCGGCCATCGCCTGCCCCGGCGCGAGCCCCATATAGTCGAGCGATTTGGCGGCGGCCGCGCGCTTGCCCGCGTCGGCGAAGCTCTCCGGGTCGGGGACGCTCCCCGTGATCGGCACGACATCCTCGGGGCTCGTACCCCAGGTCACGTTCGGCGCGATCGCCGAGGCGTCGATCACCACGCTGCGGTCGTACGACGCCCCAGGATCGCTCGGCAGCATCCGCCACCACGCGACCGCCTGCTCCCACGCCTCGCCGGAGGGCGCCATCGGCCGCCCCTTGAGATATTCATACGTCTTGTCGTCGGGCGCAATCAGCCCGGCCCGCGCGCCCGCCTCGATCGACATGTTCGAGACGGTGAGCCGCCCCTCGATCGACATCTCGCGGATCGTCGATCCGGTATATTCGATGACATGGGCCGCGCCTCCCGCCGCGCCGATCCGCCCGATCACCGCGAGGATCACGTCCTTGGGCGAGACGCCGAAGCCGAGCCCGCCGTCGATCCGAATCTCGAGCGTCTTCGAAGGCCTGAGCAGCAGCGTCTGCGTCGCGAGCACATGCTCGACCTCGCTCGTCCCGATCCCGAAGGCGAGCGCGCCGAGCGCGCCGTGCGCGGCGGTATGGCTGTCGCCGCAAACCAGCGTCGTCCCCGGAAGCGTGAACCCCTGCTCTGGCCCCACGACATGCACGATCCCCTGCTCGGCGTCGGCGTCGCCGATCAGGCGGATGCCGAACTCGGGCGCGTTGCGCTCGAGCGCGGCGAGCTGCTGCGCGGACATCGGATCGGCGATCGGAATGCGCGCGCCCGCCGCGTCGCGCCGCGGCGTCGTCGGCAGATTATGATCGGGCACCGCGAGCGTCAGATCGGGCCGCCGCACCCCGCGCCCCGCCGCGCGCAGCCCCTCGAACGCCTGCGGGCTGGTCACCTCATGAACCAGATGCCGGTCGATGTAGATCAGGCACGTCCCGTCCTCGCGCCGCTCGACGACATGATCGTCCCAGATCTTTTGGTAGAGCGTGCGCGGGCGGACCATGCGCGACGATTAGCGGCGCATCGCCGCGATCGGAACCCCATCGCTGCTTCGTAACGCCAATCTCTGCTTCGCGATGGCCCGGCGGCGACGGCCCGCCGCATGGTTAACGCCTTCTTAACTATGTTTCGCCAATGATCCTCGTTGCTTCAAGGATTGGCGTTCACCCTGCCCAGCCGCCCCGTCCGCGCTCCCGCGCGGGCGGGGCGATTGGCGTCAGGCGGCGAGCCCCGCCGCCCAGCCCGCGAAGGCGAGCCATGGCCCGGTTTCCCAGATCAGCAGCGGGCCGATCAGCGAGACCGCGAGGACGGCCGATCCCCAGAGCGTCGCGCGGTGGAGGCGGCCCCGGCTCTTCCAATCCCACCACGCCACCACCGGAATGAGCAGCAACGGCGCGAGCATCCCGGCGACCGGCGGACCATAGGGCAGGCGGCCTGTCGCGGCGGCGAGCATCCCGAGCATAGCGAAAACCATCAGCCGCTTGTGCGTCTGCGGATCGCGGCGAAAATGGAGCGCGGCGAGGATCAATCCGCCGAATGCGGGCACGCCGAGCAGCGGTACCGCGAGCCACGACAGCGGCGGAACGACCGGCGGCCCCGATGCGCGCACCGCGCCGTGAAGCGCCGTCAATGTGCCCAGAACGATCATTGCGGTCGCGAGCGCTAGCCCGACCGCGCCCATCCGGCGGTGAATCGCCGTCCGCCGCGCGGAAATCAGCCCGACCTGCGCCATGAACAGCAGCACCCAGAGCGAGAAGATCAGGCCGTGGAGATGGATTAGCGGCGTGAAGGGGACGCGCGAGGGCCCGCCGGTGACCGGAATGTAATAATAGGTCGGGCCGAAGCCGATGACGACCAGCGCCAGAATCAGCGTCGCGATGGCGAGATAGAATCTGCGCTCGCCCGTGAGGCGCGGACGCGAGCCGACAACAGTCGCCATTTGCCCCTCCCCTTCGCGAAACTCAGCTCTCGTAGCGCGCGGTCGTCTTCGCCGCGACCTCCTCCGCGCTCACATCGGGCGCGAGCTCGATGAGGCGGAAGGGGCTGTCGTGATCCTTGCGGTGGAAGACGCAGAGATCGGTGATGATCATGTCCACCACGTTCTTGCCCGTCAGCGGCAGCGTGCACTCGGGGATGAACTTGGGATCGCCCGCCTTCGAATTATGCTCCATCACGACGATGATCTTCTTGACCCCCGCGACCAAATCCATCGCCCCGCCCATGCCCTTGACCATCTTGCCCGGAATCATCCAGTTGGCGATGTCGCCGTTCTCGGCGACCTCCATCGCGCCGAGCACGGTCAGGTCGATATGCCCGCCACGGATCATCGCGAAGCTGTCGGCGCTCGAGAAATAGCTCGACGAGGGCAGCTCGCTGATCGTCTGCTTGCCCGCGTTGATCAGGTCGGGATCGACCTCGTCGGGATAGGGAAACGGCCCGATCCCGAGCATCCCGTTCTCCGATTGCAGCGTCACCGTCACCCCCTCGGGGATGTGGTTGGCGACCAGCGTCGGAATCCCGATGCCGAGGTTGACGTAATAGCCGTCCTCGAGCTCCTTCGCCGCGCGCGCGGCCATCTGGTTGCGGTCCCAGGGCATTTGTGATCCTTCCTTACCAGAGCCGTATGACACCGAAAGTGTCGAAGCGCTTTTCGTTGGACACCAGGGTTAGCTGTTCGATTTGCGCCTGCGCAATGAGCATACGGTCAAACGGGTCACGGTGATCGATGGCCAGCGCGCCTCCTCGCTGAGCATGGGCGGCGTTAAGCGGCAACTCGCGAAAGCCGCGATCGACGATTGAGCCAATGAACTGCTGCGCCAGCGACCGCGCTTCCCCGAGCTTGCCGAGACGATATTTGTTGGCGATCTCGAATGCTGAAACCGCGCTTACGAAAATGTCATTGGCCGAATCCTCCAGTGCGCGCCGCGCGGCCGGGCCGAGGCGCGCGGGGGCATAGCTCGCCCAGATCAGCGCGTGAGTGTCGAGGAGAAGTCTTTCCACTTTGCCTCATTCTCCCCTTCCCACAGCGCGAGATCCTCTTCGGGCAAGGGGTCCCAAAATCCATCCTCCAGCGGATCCTTGCCGGGCGAGGACAGCTCGTGCGCTAGCCAGCCGAGCTCGCGCTTCTTCTTCGTGACCGGCTTCAAAGGCACGATCTTCGCGATCTCGTTCTTGCCACGGGCGATGACGATCTCTTGCCCCGCCTCGACCGCCGCGAGAAGGCGCGAGAGATGCGTCTTGGCTTGGTGAATCGTCACGGTCGTCATGACTAAGTCATCTAGCTAAGTCTGGGCCGCTGTCAAGCCGTGTCTTGGCACGCTGCTGGTTGGACAGGGTCGGCCATGCGCGCCACGTACCCCCGGCATAGGCGATGCCGTAAGTCAGAACGATCAGCGATGACCAGATGCCAAAGCGGGTCGGTTCCGCGAGAAAGAGCATCGGCACGATCACCAGCCCCCGCAGCAGATACACCGCGCTGATCGCGACAAGCGCCGTCCGCATCAGCGGCAGGCGCCGGATCAGTCCGGCGCCGGCGAACGCATAGGCGGCCCAGCTCGCCAGTATCGCGACGATGCCGAGGGTGATCAGGTGAGGCGTCAGCTCGCCACGTTCGGCCGCGCGCGCCATGCCCTCGCCCGCGCCGAAGAAGCGATACCATTCCGCTCCGCCGGCGATCACGGCGAGATGCAGCACGGCCGCCGCAAGGCTCAGCCAGCCGCCCGCGATCAGCCAATAATTGGGACGGTTCACGCCGCTTCCCGCTCCCTGGTCGTCGTGAACTCGATCTTCTTGTCGTAGGGCGCACCGAGGATCATGCGCTTCACATAGATGCCGGGGAGGTGGATTCCGTCGGGATCGAGCTCGCCGATCTCGACGATCTCCTCGACCTCGGCGACGCAGACCTTGCCCGCGGTCGCCATCGGCTGGTTGAAGTTGCGCGCGGTCTTGCGGAAGACGAGGTTGCCCGATTTGTCGGCCTTCCACCCCTTGATGATCGAGAGGTCGGCGCGGATGCCGCGCTCGAGCACATAGTCCTCGCCGTCGAACTCCTTGACCTCCTTGCCGTCGGCGACGACCGTGCCGACGCCGGTCTTGGTGTAGAAGCCCGGGATCCCCGCCCCGCCCGCGCGGCAGCGCTCGGCGAGCGTCCCCTGTGGGCAGAACTCGACCTCGAGCTCGCCCGCGAGATATTGCCGCTCGAACTCCTTGTTCTCGCCGACATAGGAGGAGATCATCTTCTTGATCTGGCGCGTGCGCAGCAGCTTGCCGAGCCCCTCGCCGTCGATCCCCGCGTTGTTCGAGGCGACCGTGATGTCCTTCGTCCCCGCCACCTGGATCGCGTCGATCAGCCGCTCGGGGATGCCGCACAGGCCGAACCCCCCCGCGCAGATCGTCATGCCGTCGAACAGCAGGCCCTCGAGCGCGGCCGCGGCGTCGGGATAGATTTTTTTCATCGCTGGCTCCGCTGGAATCCCCGTCCCAAATAGGCGGCGCGAGGCGAGCCGGTCAACGCTCCCGCGCGGCGTCGGTCGCCCTCGCCAATTCGGGCATTCGTCGCTGGCGGGAATCGCGCGGGCGGTGCATAGGATTGGCCAATACTGCCTGCCGGAGGAGAAGCCGATGCTCGCCGAAGCCGATCTCGAGGAAGAGGTCCGGAGCGTCCGCGCCGAAATCAGCTATCTGTTGCCCGGGCCGGACATCAACCGCCGCTTCGTTTCGGCGGGGGTCGAGGTCAACACGGGCAGCTACGGCCCGTTCGAGGTCACGGTCCGCGACGCCCGCGCGATCAAGCACCATTTCACGCTCGACCGCCAGGGCTTCACCCTCTCCGACCGCCCGACCGCGATCCGCGACTTCTACGACAAGGACGAGGTCGACCGGCTCTACATGGACGAGGTCGCGGACCATGTGCGCGCGCTGACCGGGGCGAGCTTCGTCGCGCCGATGGGCTGGATGATCCGCAATTCGGGCGACATCGCCGGCTATCAGAAGAAGCAGGAAGGGCCCTACACCCATCACGGCGGCGTCCAGCCCCCCGCCGGCGAGGCGCATATCGACACCGAGCCCTCGCGCGCCGATCGCCAGGCGCGCGCGGTCTACGACAAATTCCGCCCCGGCGGTCCCGGCTACGGCCGCTTCATCTATTCGAGCTTCTGGCGCACCTTCTCGCCGCCGCCGCAGGATTGCCCACTCGCGCTGTGCGACCACCGCAGCGTCGGCGACGATGAGGGCGTCCCCAACGTCCTCCACGTCGTCGACGAAATCCCGACCGGCGATGCAATGTTCGCCGAAATGGGCGACGCCGATCTGCCGGCGGCGGCGATCTTCCGCTACAATCCCGACCACCGCTGGTGGTATTTCTCGAACATGACGCGCGACGAGGCGATCCTGCTCAAATTCCACGATTCGGACCACAGCGTCGCCTGGCGCGTCCCCCACACCGCCTTCTGGGACACGAGCTTCCCCGACCGCCAGGTCCGCGCGAGCATCGAATGCCGCTCGGTCGCCTATTTCGAATAGCGGTTCGCGAAAGCGCCGATCAGGGCGCCGCGCGCGCCGATCGCAGCCCGGCCGCCTCGATCCCCGCGACGACGCATGCCTCGTCGTCCAGCGCCGCTTCGCCCGAAGCGCCCGCCCCG
>JACMKH010000288.1 GCA_014380205.1 Sphingomonadaceae bacterium | reverse complement strand
GGCGACGACGAGCCAGGGCTCGACGCCGGCGGCGCGGTCGGCCTCGACCGCCGCTTCGAGCGCGTCGAGCCGCATCCGATGGCGCGCGTCGGTCGCGATCGTGCGGCGCGGCGACTTGCCGAGTCCGGCGATGTGGAGCGCCTTGTCGACGCAATGGTGTGCGAAGCGCGTCGAATAGACCGCGCTGTTGGGCCCCGCCTCGCGCGCGTCGCGCGCCGCGACGATCGCGCTCAGATTGGCGATGCTGCCGCCCGAGGTGAGCGCGCCGAGCGCGGTCTCGGGGAAACCAACCACGCGCGCAAGCCAATCAATGGTCGCATTCTCGAGCCGCGCCGCGCCCGGGCCCGCCGAGGCGAAGCCCGCATATTTGTTGGCGGTCGCGGCGAGGAAGTCGGCGAGCGCCGAATGAAAGAGCCCGCCACCGGGGATATAGCCCATGAAGCGCGGCGAGGCGGTGGCGATGCCGGGCGCATCGACGCAGCGCGCGATATAGTCGAGCGCATCGGCGGGATCGCGGCCGTCTTCGGGAAATTCGGGATCGAGGCGACGGGCGAAGACCTGCTCGCGCGGCGTGTTGGCGGGGGCGTCGGGGAGATTGGCGAGGAAGTTTGCGGCGTGATCGAAGGCGAGGCGGGCGAGAGAGGCGCGCTGCTCGGCGGGGGGTTCGAGCGGGGAGGCGGCGGATTCGAGCGCGGTGAGCTTAGTCCGCAGCGAGCCGAGGTCGGTCATGCTCCCCCCTTCCCCTCTCCCCTTGCGGGAGAGGGTTGCGCAGACTTGGGTCGCGCCCTTCGCGCGGCCCTAGTCGAAGCTGGGTGAGGGGTAAGCGGCGCCACTTGGCGTCGCGCGGCGCTTCGCGCCGCTCACCCTCTTCCAACTGCGGCTAGGCGGAACAGCCGCCAAGCCTTCGTATCCTTCCCCCGTCAAGGGGGAAGGGGCGCTCAACTGTTCGCCAGCTTCCCCCGCACGAGGTTCGCGTAATCGGCCTGGATCTGCTGGGTGAGCTTGCCTACCTCGAAATTCCACGGCCCCGCCGATTGCACGGGCGTCACTTCCGCCGCGCTGCCCGTCAGGAAGAACTGCTCAAAGCTTTCCAGCTCCTCGGGCCAGATCGGGCGTTCGATCACCTCGATGCCACGCTGCTTGGCGAGCTTTATCACGGTCTGGCGCGTGATGCCGTTAAGGAAGCAGTCGGGCGTCGGCGTATGGAGCGCGCCGTCCTTGACTAAAAAGGCGTTGGCGCCCGTGGACTCGGCGACCTTGCCGCGCCAGTCGAGCATCAGCGCGTCGTCGAAGCCGCGGTTCTCGGCGTGGTGCTTGGACATGGTGCAGATCATGTAGAGCCCGGCCGCCTTGGACTGGGTCGGCGCGGTATAGGGCGCGGGGCGGCGCCACGGCGCGATGTCGAGACGGATGCCGGTCTTGGCGCCTTCGCCGAAATAGACGCCCCATTCCCACGCCGCGATCGCGAGATGCGGCTGGGTGCGCTGCGCCGAGACGCCCATCTGCTCCGAGCCGCGCCAGCAGACCGGGCGGACATAGCCGTCGACGAGATTGTTGGCGCGGAGCACCTCGCGGCACGCCTCGTCGACCTGCTCGACGGTGTAGGGCACCTCGAAGCCGAGCACCTGCGCCGAATAGTGGAGCCGCTCGCTGTGGCGCGTGAGCTCGAAAATCTCGCCGCCATAGGCGCGCACGCCCTCGAACACCGAAGAGGCGTAATGCATCGCGTGGGTAAGGATATGGACGTTGGCGTCGCGCCATGGCCTCAGCGCGCCGTCGAACCAGATGAAGCCGTCGCGGTCGTCGTAAGTGCGGTCGTCGGCCATGCCGGCATCGTCTCCAGGGGATGAATTGGGATATTGCGCACGCCTAGGCCCGCCGCCATGAGCGGTCAACATGGCCTCCCAACCCCCCGCCGCCTCGCCGCTGTTCCTTCGCGAGGCCGAGATCAGGCGCGGCATCGAGCTGATGCATTTCGCGCACCAGCACCTCATGCGCGGCGCGGACGCGGGGCTCGCGCGCGAGGGCCTCGGCCGCGCGCACCAGCGCGCGCTCTATTTCATCGCGCGCCAGCCGGGGCTCGCGGTTCGCGATCTGCTGCGCCATCTCGGCGTGACCAAGCAATCGCTCGGGCGCGTGCTCGGCGAGCTGACCGAG
>JACMKH010000287.1 GCA_014380205.1 Sphingomonadaceae bacterium | reverse complement strand
TCCCCGCGACGCATCTCTGGCTCTCGCAACAGGGGCCTTCGCGTTATGCGCCGGGGCCGAGCGAGCGCTATCCCGCGCCGGCGTGGCGGCCGGTGAGCGGCTGGCGGGTCGATCGCTCGCTGGTCTATGCGCACGCGCTCCAGGAATCGAATTTTCGGCCCGACGCGGTGAGCCACGCGGGCGCGCGCGGGCTGCTCCAGCTCATGCCCGGCACTGCGCAGATCATCGCGCGGCGGCGCGGCGAGACCATCGACGCCGGAAGGCTCAACGTGCCCGAGGTCAACATCGAATACGGCCAGGCCTATCTCGAGGAGATGCGCGATTTCGGGGGGACGCAGGCGCTGCTCCCCAAGGTGATCGCCTCGTACAACGCGGGCCCCGGTGCGGTGCTCAACTGGGAGGGACGGCTGCGTGATCGCGGCGATCCGCTGCTCTACATCGAGTCGATTCCGTTCGTGGAGACGCGGCATTACGTGCCGATCGTGCTGCGCAACTACTGGATGTATCAGCGCAACGCGAGCGATCGCGCGACCAGCCTCGAGGCGCTCGCCCAAGGGATGTGGCCGCGCTTCCCCGGCATGCCCGGCGCTAGCGCAGTCCGCCTGTCGGGCGCGGGAACGCGCGTTGCCGATTGACGAGACCCGCGAATTCAGGCCGGTCCGGATCGCGATCCTGACGGTGTCCGACACGCGCACCGCCGAGGACGACACCAGCGGCGACGCGCTCGAGGAGCGCGCCAAGGCGGCGGGCCATATCGTGCTCGAGCGCCACATCGTCCGTGACGACATGTCCGACATCGTCGCCCGCCTTCACGCCTCGATCGACGATCCGCAGGTCGACGTGGTGATCACGACCGGGGGCACGGGCCTCACCGGGCGCGACATCATGCCCGAGGCGCTGGAGCGCGTTCAGGACAAGCCGATCCCCGGCTTCGGCGAGCTGTTTCGCTGGCTGTCCTTCCAAACGATCGGCACCTCGACGGTCCAGTCGCGGGCGTGCGCGTGCGTCGCGCGCGGCACCTATATCTTCGCGCTCCCCGGCTCGACCGGCGCGGTCAAGGACGGCTGGGACGGCATCCTCGCGAGCCAGCTCGACAGCCGCCACCGCCCCTGCAATTTCGTCGAACTGATGCCACGGCTGGGCGAGAGCTGAGCCTCCGAAGGTCACACTAACGTCACACTAAGAACGACGAAAAACTCAAGCCGCCGGGTCAGTCTGCATCGCGGCGAGCTCATGGCCGGAGGGATCGCGGAAGTGGAAGCGGCGGCCTCCGGGAAAGGCAAAGATGGGGAGCGTGACCGTCCCGCCCGCCGCGACCACGCGCGACTCGGCCGCCTCCAGGTCGTCGACCTCGATCACAGGGAGCAGCTGCGCGGTCGACTGGGAGGCGTCGCCGTTGAGCCCGAGATCGGTGTCCCCGGTCATCGTTGCCGCATAATCCGGACCGAAATCGGTGAATTCCCATTCGAAGGCCGCTGCATAGAAATCGCGCGCCGCGGGAAGATCGCGGACGGGCAACTCGACATAGTTCAGACGCGCCATGGCCGATTCCTTGTTCCGTTTATGTTCTAATCCATCGGACCGCGCATGTCAAGCACCCGCTCTCATTCGACCGGAATGCGCCGCGTCACCGTGAGTTCCCACAGCGCCGATTCGGGATAGGCGATGGTGGTTTCGAAGAATCCGTTCTGGTCGCTCGCGATCCCTCGATAGTCGCCGGCGAACTCGCCATTGGGCCAGGTTCCGCCCTCCTCCTGCATCGCGAGGGTCTGCTCGGAGCGCGCGCGGAAGGCGTAGGGCTGGGGGGCGTTGGCGAAGCTGACGTATTCGCGGCCTTCGTTGTCGTAGTTGAACGAGAAGTTCGGCCGGCCATAGGCGGCGGCGGCTTCCTCGATGGTTGAGCCGGGGCCGACGCCTTCGGCGGTGCGGCATTGGTCACCATGGGCCGATATCTGGGCCAGCTCGATGTCGGGAGCATATTCGGTGATGCCGTAACTGAGGAAATCGGCGCAGATCTGGGGCTCGCCGCCGGTGACGAGGCAGAGCTGGCCGATGTCGACCATCGCGTTGGGGCGGAAGACGAGCCGCGAGCCCGCCGGGAAGGCGGCGGCGAAATCGCCGAGCGTCGGGCCAAGCGGTACGCCCGCGACCGATTGCTCGGTGATCGCGCAGGCTGGGTCGTAGGTGGGTCTGCCCGGCGCGCTTGCCTCGACGGTGACGAGCTGGGCGCCCTCGGCGTGCTCGCCGAGCTGCTCGTCGCCCACGGGCTCGACGGTCGCCGCGCCCTGCTCGTTGGCGGCGATGCTTTCGCCGTTCGATGGCGTGCATCCTGCCAACAGGACCGCGGCCACGAGCGCCCCGGAAATGCGCGCTTTCATTCGATCCCCCTCCTGATTTCAAGCGGATGTGACAGCATCCCCGATGGCGCGCAAGCTCTCCAAATCGGCGGCGCGAATCGATTGAACCAGACGCGCGGATGTGCGATGTTCGATCTATGTTCTCTCCGAACACCCCCCACGCGGGTCGGGGCGCGACCAAGAACGATCGGCCGGAGCGCTTCAACCTGCCCGAGCGCGAGCCCGACGGCGATTGGCTCGACGCGCGCGAGGCGCTCGACGGAGAGGCGCCGCGACCTCGCACGACGGTCACCGTCGAACACCCCAGGACGATTCTCGCGCGCAATAGCTCGCCCGACATCCCTTTCGACCGCTCGATCAACGCCTATCGCGGCTGCGAGCACGGCTGCATCTACTGTTTCGCGCGGCCGACGCACGCCTTTCACGATCTCTCGCCGGGGCTCGATTTCGAGACCAAGCTGTTCGCCAAGCCTGAGGCGGCGGCGCTGCTCCGCGCCGAGTTGGCGAAGCCCGGCTATGTCGTCGCGCCAATCGCGATGGGGACCAACACCGATCCCTATCAGCCGATCGAGCGCGAATGGCGGATCACGCGGAGCTGCCTCGAGGTGCTGCTCGAGACGCGGCACCCGCTGACGATCACGACCAAGTCGGACCGGGTGACGCGCGATCTCGACCTGATCGGCGAGATGGCCAAGCTGAGCCTCGTCTCGGTCGCTGTGTCGGTGACCTCGCTCGACCCCAAAATCCACCGCACGCTCGAGCCACGCGCGCCATCGGCTCGAAAGCGGCTCGCGGCGGTGCGCGCGCTCGCCGACGCCGGGGTGCCGACCTATGTCTCGATCGCGCCGGTGATCCCCGCGATCACCGATCACGAGATCGAGCATATCGTCGAGGCGGCGGCCGAGGCTGGGGCGAAGGCGGCGTTCTTCCTGCCCGTGCGGCTGCCTTACGAGGTCGCGCCGCTGTTCAAGGCTTGGCTCGAGGCGCACTATCCCGATCGCGCGGGCAAGGTGATGGCGACGATCCGATCGATCCGCGAGGGGCGCGAGAACGATCCCAAGTTCTTCACGCGGATGCGCGGGAGCGGGCCGTGGGCCGAGCTGATCAGCGCGCGGTTCCAGAAGGCGTGCCGGAAGCATGGGCTCAACAAGGAGCGGATCGTGCTGAGAAGGGATTTGTTCAGGCGGCCGGCGGGGGCGCAGGGAGAGTTGTTTTAGATCCTCCCCGGAACGGGGAGGATTTACACGGTCGCCAGCCTGTAGTCCTTATACTCCTCACGGATCTGCCGCTTGAGCAGCTTGCCTGTCGCGGTGTGCGGCAGCGCGTCGACGAACTTGATCTCGTCGGGCATCCACCATTTGGCGATTCGCGTCGCGAGGTGGGCGCGGATGTCGTCCTCGCTGACCTGCGATCCGGGCTTGCGCACGACGAGCAGCAGCGGGCGTTCGTCCCACTTGGGATGATAGACGCCGACCGCGGCGGCCTCGGCGACGCCCGGGCAGCCGACCGCCTCATTCTCGAGCTCGATCGAGCTGATCCATTCGCCACCCGACTTGATCACGTCCTTGGCGCGGTCGGTGATCTGCATGATCCCGTCGGGATGGAGGATCGCGACGTCGCCCGTGTCGAACCAGCCGTCGGCGTCGGCCGAGTCGGCCTCCTCGCCGAAATAGCGCTCGATGATCCACGAGCCGCGGATGTGGAGCTTGCCCGAGCTTTCGCCGTCGCGCGGAAGCACATTGCCCTCGTCGTCGGTGGTCTTGAGCTCGAGCCCGAAGGTCGGGCGTCCCTGCTTGGAGACCAGATCGACGCGCGACTTGAAATCCATCTCGTCCCAGTTCGCGGGCAACGCGCCGACCGTGCCGATCGGCGAGGTCTCGGTCATCCCCCAAGCGTGGGCGACGCGGATGCCGTTCTCCATGAAACGCTCGATCATCGCGCGCGGCGCGGCCGAGCCGCCAATGATCACGCGCTCGAGCTTGCCGTAGCCGACGTTGTGCGCATCCATGTGCGCGAACATCGCGAGCCAGACGGTGGGGACCCCCGCCGAATGGGTGACGCCCTCGTCCTGGACCAGATCGCACAGCACCTGGCCGTCGTTGACCGCCGAGAACACCATCTTCGCGCCGACCGCGGGGCAGGCGAAGGGCAGCCCCCAGGCGTTGGCGTGAAACATCGGCACGATCGGCAGCATCACCGACTTGCGCGTGAGCCCCATGCAGTCGTCGCACACCTCGGTGATCGCGTGGAGCACGTTCGAGCGGTGCTCGTAGAGCACGCCCTTGGGATTGCCCGTGGTTCCCGAGGTGTAGCACAGGCCGCACGGATCGCGCTCGTCGCCCTCGACCCAGGCGTAGTCGCCATCCTCGGCGTCGATCAGGTCGCGATAGGTGGGGTAATCGCCCGCGCCGTCGAACAGCACATAATGCTCGATCGTCGTGAGTTCGGGCTTGAGCTTCTCGATCAGCGGCTCGAACGCCTTGTCGAACAAGACCAGCCGGTCGCCGGCATGGTTGAAGATATAGACGAGCTGCTCGTGGAACAGCCGCGGGTTCACCGTGTGGACCACCCCGCCCATCCCCATTCCGCCATACCAGGCCGAGAGATGATGCTCGTGGTTCATCGCGAGCGTCGCGACGCGGTCGCCGGGCTTGATGCCGAGCCGCGCGAGCGCCTGCGCGCATTTTTTCGCGTCGCGCGCGATCCCCGCCCAGTCGTTGCGCGTCGTGGTCCCGTCCGCCCAGCGCGTGACGATCTCGCGCGTCGCGTGCTCGCGCGCGGCATGGTCGATCAGCCGCGTCACGCGCAGCGGCGAAGCCTGCATCCCTCCGAGCATATCCGCCTCCCTAACTGCGCGCTTTCTAGCCGACATCGCCATTCCGGCGAAAGCGCGAATCCGGGGAGGCGGATCGGCTCAATATCGCACTGGCCTGCCGCCCGCGACACTCTGCCACAGCGCGCGGATCCATCGCCCGCGACGGCTCCCCGACGGTGCCTCGCGGCCGAGCCAGTCGATCACCTCCTCGGGCGCGCAGGGCAGCCCCGTCGGCGGGTGAATGTAGCGCGGGTAGAGGATCAGCGTTCCGGCGACGAGCTCGTCGAGCGTCAGCCGCCGCGTCCGGCGCGCGAAGGCGAGTCGGTCCTCGGTGAGCCCCCAGCCCGCGAAGAACGGGCCGCCATAGGTGGTTACGCGCTTGCCGCGGAGCAACGCCTCGAAGCCCGCGAGCGAGGTCATCGTCGCGAGCGCGTCGGCGGCGTCGAGACAGGCGATGATGTTGGCGTCGCGCGCGACCGCGTCGGCGAGCGCGGCAAGCGCGGTTGCGGCGACCGCGCCCTCGCGGTTGCCCGATTCGACGTCGGGGTGGGGCTTGAACACGATCCAGGCATCGGGATTATCGGCCCGCGCGGCCTCGAGCAGCGCAAGGTTGGTGCGGATCTCGGCCGTGCCGCGCTCGATCGAGCGGTCGTCCTCGACCTGTCCGACGACGAGCAGCGCCTCGCGGCCCTCGGGGGCGGCGATCGCGGGCGCGCCGCCGACATTGTATTTGCTCAGCCCCGCAGCGACGAGGCGTTCGCGGATGCGCGCCGCGCGTGCGCACAGCTCGGGCGGGAATTCGGCGGTCTCGAGGATCGTCTCGAGCCGCGAGGGGCGTTCGCGGTCGAAATAAATCCCCTGGTCGTCGAGCACGATCGAGGCGGGAAGGTGAAAGTCCGAGCCGAGGCCGCGCGAGCGCAGGAAGCCGTCCTCCATCCGCACGGTGGGCAGGCCGGTCGCAGACAGTTCGGCCGAGACCGCGCGGCTTTCCTTGCCCGCCCAGATCATGATGCGCCCGCCCTTCGCGCGCGCGTCGGCGGCGGCGCGCGCGATCGAGCCGTGGAAGGCGAGGCTCGCGCGCGGACCCGCGAGCATGTTGCGCACCGC
>JACMKH010000286.1 GCA_014380205.1 Sphingomonadaceae bacterium | reverse complement strand
GTGCTCGACGGCATGGCCGAGGCGGGCGTCGCCGGCGTGATCAAGCACATGCCAGGGCACGGCCGCGCCACTGTCGACACGCACCACAAGCTCCCGCGCATCGTCGCGAGCGAGGAAGAGCTCGAGCGCGACATCGCGCCCTTCGCGAAGCTCGCCGACGCGCCGATGGGCATGACCGCGCACATCGTCTATGAGGCGTGGGACGCCGAACGGCCGGCGACACTCTCGCCGGTCGTGATCTCCGAAATCATCCGCGGGCGGATCGGCTTCGACGGGTTGCTGATGACCGACGATCTCGACATGAAAGCGCTCGAAGGCGATCGCGCCGATCTCGCCGCCGCGGCGGTCGCGGCGGGGTGCGACGTGGCGCTCAACTGCTGGGGACGGTTCGACGAGATGAAGCGAACGTGCGAGCGGCTCGACGATATCGCGGATGTGTCGCGCGCGCGGCTTGATCGCGCGATGGCGCGCGGCGGCGACCCGGCCGCCGACGCCGATCTCGCCGCGCTGGTCGACAAGCGCGACCGGCTGCTGGCTTACGCATGAGCGACGCCCTCGACGATTTCGAGATGATTCCGGAGGTCCCCTCCCCCGAGACGCTGACGCTCGAGCTCGACGGATGGGAGGGGCCGCTCGACCTGCTGCTAAGCCTCGCGCGCACACAGAAGGTCGACCTGCGCGAGATCTCGATCCTCGCGCTGGTCGAGCAATATCTCGTCTTCATCGCCGATGCGCGCGCGCTCAAGCTCGAGATCGCCGCCGATTATCTCGTGATGGCGGCGTGGCTCGCCTATCTCAAATCGTGCCTGCTGCTGCCGCGCGAGGAGACCGAGGACCCGAGCGCCGAACTGCTCGCACTCCGCCTCCAGCTGCGACTCCAGCGTCTCAACGCGATGCGCGAGGCGGGCGCGCGGCTGATGGCGCGCGACCGGATCGGACGCGACGTGTTCGCGCGCGGCGCGCCCGAGGGACTTCGGATCGTCCGCAAGGCCTTGTGGGACGCCGAGCTGTTCGATCTGATCGCGGCGTATGGCGCGCTCCGCGCACGCGCCGAGCCCGCGATGCATATCGTCCGGCTGCGCCCGGTGATGACGCTCGACGAAGCACTGACGCGCGTCGAGCGGATGCTCGGCGAGCGGCTCGACTGGACCGCGCTCGAGGCCTTTCTGCCCGAAACGCCCGATCCCGCCTATCGCCGCTCGGCGCTCGCCTCGAGCTTCGTCGCGATGCTCGAGCTCGCGCGCACGGGGCGGATCGAGATCGAGCAGGAGGGCGCTTTCGCGCCGCTGATGGTGCGCGCGGCATGATGCGCGAGCCCGATGAAGACGCCCGCGCGGTCGAGGCGGCGCTGTTCGCGTCGGAGGAGCCGCTGTCGCGCGCCGAGATCGCCGATGTCGTCGGCGAAGGCGTCGATGTCGCCGACGCGCTCGACCGCCTCCAGGCCGATTATGCGGGGCGCGGCGTCGGCCCGGTCGAGCGCGGCGGCAAATGGCATTTCCAGACCGCGCCCGATCTCGCGCACCTGCTCCGCCGCGAGCGCGAAAGCCCCCGCAAGCTGAGCCGCGCGGCGGTCGAGACGCTCGCGATCATCGCCTATCACGAGCCCGTCAGCCGCGCCGAGATCGAGGCGATCCGCGGGGTGCAGATCTCGAAGGGAACGCTCGACGTCCTGATGGAGGCGGGCTGGGTGCGCCCCGCCGGCCGCCGCGAGGCGCCGGGGCGTCCGCTGACCTATGCAACTACCGCTGTATTTCTCGCGCACTTTGGTCTAGAGAGCCGTCGCGACCTACCCGGTCTTGACGATCTCAAGGCTGCCGGGCTGCTCGATCCTGTCGACGCCATCCTCGAGACCCTCGAGGTGGAAAGCGAAGACCAGGATGTCTAACTAGGCCGCGCAGCCAAGGAGAAGTGTCATGGGCGGTCTGAGTATCTGGCATTGGGTTATCGTCGGCGTCGTCGTTCTGCTGCTGTTCGGCAAGGGGCGGATTTCGGACGTGATGGGCGATCTCGCCAAGGGCATCACGAGCTTCCGCAAGGGCCTCAAGGAGGATGAGAACGATCCGGCGACCCGCCCGGCCGAGCCGCCGCGAATCACCAGCGCGCCGACCACCTCGGCCGATCCGGTCGCCGAGCCCATCCGCGAGGATCGCCCCGCGGGCTGATCGTCCAGCGTCCTCTCACGCTGAGCCTGTCGAAGGGTCATCCCCGGCACTTCGACAACCCCGGATAAAGTCCCGGGGGTGAGCGGAAGCTTGCCAATTCGAAGGGAATCCGCGGCTGATGTTCGACATCGGGGCAACCGAGCTGTTGCTAATCGCGATCGTCGCGCTGCTTGTGATCGGGCCGCGCGATCTGCCGCGCGTGATGCGCACGGTGGGCAACTGGGTCGGCAAGGCGCGCGCGACGACCAAGCATTTCCGCATCGGGCTCGATGCGATGATGCGCGAGGCCGATCTTGCCGAAGAGCAGAAGAAATGGGCGGCCGAGAACGACCGGATCATGCGGGAGCATCCCGCGCCCGTCGCCGACGCGCCCGCCGCGCCGCCGGTCGCCGACAAGCCCGTCATCGACAAGCCCGTCATCGATAAGCCGGCCCCGGCCAAGCCCACGCCCGCCAAGCCCGCGGCGGGGATGCCTCCTGACTCCGCCGAGCCCGATTTCTCCTTCGGCCCCGCGACCGACGTCAAGGGCCCCGTGCGATGAGCGAGGAGGCGGCCGAGGTCGACAAGAGCACCGCGCCGCTGCTCGATCACCTGATCGAGCTCCGCAACCGGCTGCTCTGGTGCGTGGTCGCGCTCGCGCTGTGCTTCGGCGTGTGCCTCTATTTCGCGAGCGAGCTGTTCAGCTTCCTCGTCCAGCCGCTGGTCCGCGCCTTTCCCGAGGGCGAGGGGCGGATGATCTACACGCGGCTCTACGAGGCTTTCTTCGTCGAGGTGAAGGTCGCGATCTTCGGCGCGTTCGTGATAGCCTTCCCGATCATCGCGACGCAGCTCTGGATGTTCGTCGCGCCGGGGCTCTACAAGAACGAAAAGCACGCCTTCCTTCCCTTCCTGCTCGCGACGCCGCTGCTGTTCACGACGGGCGCGGCGCTCGCCTATTATGTCGTGATGCCGACCGCCTTCCACTGGTTCCTTAGCTTCCAGGGCAATGTCGGCGGGATGTCGCAAGAGGCCCTGCCCGCGGTGAACGACTATCTCACGCTGGTGATGCAGTTCATCCTCGCCTTTGGAATCTCGTTCCTGCTCCCCGTGCTGCTGCTGCTGCTCGAGCGCGCGGGGATCGTCTCGCGCAAACAGCTCGTCGGCGCGCGGCGCTACGCGATCGTCGGCGCGTTCATCGTCGCTGCGGTGTTCACACCGCCCGACGTGGTCTCGCAGCTGATGCTCGCGATCCCGCTGTGGATGCTCTACGAGATCACGATGGTGATCCTCTGGTTCGGCGAGCGGCGAAAGAAGCCTGGAAAGCCGAGCGAGGCGTGAACGCGGCAGCGCTGGTCCTCGAGGCCGAGGAGGGCGGCGCGGCGCCTTATCCGCCACGCGAAGGGTGCAAGGTCACCCCACTGATCGAGGCGGCGGAGATGTACCCCGCGCTCGAACGCGCGATGCTCGATGCCGAGCGCAGCGTGTGGCTGGCCTTCCGGATATTCGATCCGCTGACCCGGCTGCGCTCGGATGAGGCGCGCGCGCTCGGCCTCGGGACATGGCTCGATCTGATCGAGCATTGCGCGCACCGCGGCGTCGGGGTGCGCGTGCTGCTCACCGATTTCGAGCCGGTAATGGCGCACGCGCTTCATGCCGGGTCGTGGAGCAGCTTCAACGCACTTCAGAAACGCTTCGCCGGGCTGCCCGAGGCCGAGCGCAAGCGCTTCCAGATGATGGTCATTCAACATGAGGGCGAGGTCGGCTGGGGCTGGCGGCAGCTGCTCCGCGTCGGATTGCGCTTCCGCATCCGCCGGCTGGTCACGGAGCTGATCGACACGATCACCGACGAGGACGATCCGATCGCCGCGCGGCCCGGCATCTGGCGCTATCTGCATTGGGAGGAGGATCGCCCGCACCGCTGGCGGCCGGGGCCCCCGCCGCGGCTGTGGCCCGCCACCTACCACCAGAAATGCGCGATCGTCGACGCGTCTAAAGCGTTCGTGGGCGGGCTCGACATCAACGAGCGTCGCTTTGACGACGCCGATCACGACCAGCGCGCCGACAGGACCTGGCACGACATCTCGGCCCTGATCGAGGGCCCTGTCGCGTCCGACGCGGCGCGCCATTTCGCGCAGCTGTGGAACCGCGAGCTGCCGCGCTTCCGCGAGATCGTCGGACAATGGACCGATGGCTCGACGCGCGAGCTGACGCTCGATCCGCTCGAAGCGGCCGATGAGGCCGCGATCGCCGACGCGCCCGCCGCGGGCGGCGCGACCGTCCAGCTTGCGCGCACCTTGTCGCGCGCGTCCGCCCGCGCTTTCGCCTTCGGGCCGATCCCCGACATCCGCGAGCTCAGGGAGGCCTATCGGCGGCTGTTCGGCGCGGCGCGGCGCAGGCTCTATATCGAGACGCAGTTCTTTCGCGCAATCGAGGCGGCCGACTGGCTGATCGCGGCGCTGCGCGCCAATCCCGAGCTCGAGATCATCATCCTCGTCGCCAACGTGCCCGAGGAGATCGCTTTCGAGGGTGCGGGCGGCAACCCCGCGCACCGCCATGGCGAATATCTTCAGGCGCGCGCCCTGTCGCGCTTGTTGCGCGCGGGCGGGCTCGATCGCGTCGGGCTGTTCACGCTCGCCAAGCAGGAGGCGGTGCGCCGCTCGGAGCGGCGCTTCGCGCGACGTCGCGGCACCGCGTTCGGATCGGGACTCATCCACATCCACGCCAAGCTAGTCATCGCGGACGACGACGCCTGCCTGATCTCCTCGGCCAACATCAACGGCCGCAGCCTGCAATGGGACACCGAGCTCGGCTTCATCTGGTCCGGGGACGCGACGATCGCCGCGTTTCGCGACGACCTGTGGTCGCAGCTGTCGGCGGGGGAGCTCGACGGATCAGCGACGCTGGCCGATTGGCGGAGCGCCGCCGAATTTAACCGCACCGCCGAGCCCGACGACCGGCGCGGCTTCGTGGTCCCGTACCAGCGCAGCCGCGCGGCGCGCTTCGGCGTTCCGCACTGGTGGGTGCCCGACAGCTTCGTCTGAATCGAAACGGGCGCCGCCCGGTTGGACGACGCCCGTTTCGCGCGATTCGACAGTGCCTAGTTGGCGGCGTCCTGCACGGTCTCGCCGACCGACTCGACGTCCTCGCCCGCGCCCTCGACGGTGTTGCACGCGGCAACAGCGAGGCCACCGAGCAGGACCGCGATCGTCAACATCTTCTTGGCCATGATCGATACTCCCTCGGACCCGTGCACCGTTGCGCGGGCGACACCGCTCCAATGCGCGCCGCGCGCGGTGGTTCCACGGCCGGACGACGGCAAGCTTCGGAATGACGGGGAAAAATATTGGGCCCGGAGACGCTACCGGGGGGGCGGGTTAGCGTGTCCGGGCCCATGGCGGATAGCGAGAGCGGGGGGGCAAAAGGTCGCTATCCGAACATCCAAACGAGCTTGGCGCGAACGGGTTCCGCCGATGCGAAAATTTTTTCAGGGGCTCCCGCCCTCGAGCGTGGGCACTTCGATCGCATAGGCGCCCGTCACGGGATCCTGCTCGAGCGCGGCGCGGAGCTGGCGCGACAGACCGCTCAGCACGCGCGCGTAACGCGACGAATTGGAGAGCGCCTCGCCGTCGGGCCCCGGGCAGCAGATCGTGAACAGCGCGCGGCCCGTCGCCGGATCGCGCTCGCCGACCGTGATCCCCAGGTTCGAGGCGCCCCCCGAGAGCATCGCCAGCTCGACGAGCTCGGTGACGAGAAACGCCATCGGCGCCGCGATATCCTGCGACACGCGCACATCGGCGACGTTCAGCGACAGCATCAGCCGCGTCGAGCCCGGCGCGCTCTGCTGGAGGCTCGACGCGAGCTCGGCGATCACCGGGCGCACGGGGATGCCGCGTGCGCTGTCGGCCTCGGCGAAAAGATTGCGCTGGACGATCGCGAGCGCGTCGACGCGGCGCTGGATCGAGGCGTAGGCCTCGGCGATCTCGGGGGTTCGCGCGCCGCGCGCATGGAGGTTGAGCAAGCTCGCGATCACCTGGAGGTTGTTCTTGACGCGGTGATGAACCTCGCGCGTGAGCCGCGTCTGCTCGGCGATTCCCGCCTCGAGCTCGTCTTCATGGCCACGCGCGGTCGCCACCATCTGCTCGAACGCGCCGCCGAGCGAGCGCAGCTCGTGCGCGGCTCTGTCCATCAGCGGCGAGGCGAAGCTCTCGTCGCCCGCGCGATAGCCGCTCACCGCGCGCTCGAGCTGGCCGAGCGGCCCGAGCAGGGTCTGTCTGACGAGGAACCAGCTGAGGATCGCCGCGACCAGCAGCATCGCGATCGGCAGCAGGATCGAAAGCGCCTCGACCACCCGCATCGGCCGCGCCTCATATTCGAAGCGCCAGGCGATCGCGCGGTCGGCGATCGTGCCATCGATGGCCCTCACGCGCGCCGGCGCCCCGCTGCGCCAGTCGTGGACGACGATCTCGCTTCCGCCTTGGATCAGCGACAGGCGATAGTCGTCGATCGGCCTGATCGGCGCCACCATCGCGCGAAGCGCGTCGGCGGGAAGCTCGGCGACGCCGACATGCCCGCCACGGGCGGTCTGGGCGAATCGTATCGAAGCCGCCGCCGCATCGACATCGATCGTGAGCCCGGTCCGCCCCCCGCCCGACGCGCTGGCTGGGGCTAAATAGCCATCACTAAGGCAAGCGAGTGCGCCGTCGGCGCGATAGACCGCGAGGTGAAGCGTGAATTGCTGGATGCCGGCGAGCGCGTTGAGCGTGTCGTGGCAGTTAATTTGATCGGGGCCCGGCGTCATCGCGGCCGTCGCGGTGCGCACGGTGATCGCCGCGCGCGTGACGCTGCCGTCGAGCCGGCGCGTCGCGACCTCGGCGACAAGGCGCGATTCGCTGTCGGCGTCGGCGCGCGCGGTGCTCGCGGTCTCGATCGAGGCGACGATCGCGACTATGCCGAGCGGCAGCAGCGCGAGCGCGAGCGCGAGCAGCATCCGGACCCCAGTCGAGAGCGGCCAGCGCGGCGTTTCTTCAGTCGCCGAATTCGGCTGCGTCACCGCTTGGCCGCCATCACGCGAGATTTAGCGGAGCTTGCCCAGCAGATCGAGCATCTCGGCGGGAATCTGCTCGCTGACCGCCTCGTCATAGATGCCGCGCAACGCGGTGCCGAGCTCGCTTCCGCTTCTGGCGCGGGTCGGCCTGGCCGATGCGGGTTTCTTGCGCGCCACCTTCTTGCCGGACATTTCAACATTCGCCGTCAAATCTAACGCCCCTCTCCGGCAGGCCGCCGTGCCGCCTCACTAGCCGCAACCCGTTCCCGCCCGCAACTTTTATCCTATGTCGCGTATGCGCGCTTGGCATCGTATAGGCTCCCGTCCGGCAAGAAGCGGGTCGCAATACACGCGAGCCGAGCGTTCGCGTGAAACCATCCGCGCGGTCGATTGTTCCCCGCAACGGCGATGCCGTCGGCGGGCGTCTCCGGGCGGGATGGGCGGGTTGCATTCGCCGGGCCGCTCCACCACAAGGCCGGCTCGTTCCTGACGGAGAATCCCCGAATGTCATCGCTCGGCCAGCAGCTTGCGCCGCACCTTCCGTTCCTCCGCCGCTACGCGCGCGCGCTTACCGGCGGCCAGCATCATGGCGACGCCTATGTCCGCGCCGCGCTTGAGGCGATCGTCGCCGCACCCGACGATTTTCCGCGCGACGTCGACCCCCGGCTCGGGCTCTACCGGACGTTCCAGTCGATCTGGTCGTCGGCCGATGTCGGCGCGATCGCGCACGAGGAGGGCGAGCACCGCAGCGAGCACGCCGCGGTCGCCGACGCGCGGCTCGCGATGGTCGGCAAGCGCTCGCGCCAGGCGCTGCTGCTCATCGAGATGGAGGGCTTCACGCGCGAGGACGCGGGCTATCTGATCGGTGCGAGCGCGAGCGAGGTCGACGCGCTGGTCGAGGACGCGCGGACGGAGATCGACGCGCAGATCGCGACGCGCGTGCTGATCATAGAGGACGAGCCGATCATCGCGATGGATCTCGAGGAGATCGTGCGCGATCTGGGGCACGAGGTGACGGGCATCGCGGTCACCCGCGACGAGGCAGTCGCGCAGGCGCGCGAGGCGCGCGCGGGCCTTGTCCTCGCCGACATCCAGCTCGCCGACGACAGCTCGGGGATCGACGCGGTGCGCGACATCCTCGCCGAATACAATGTCCCCGTGATCTTCATCACGGCATTTCCCGAGCGGCTGCTTACCGGCGAGCGGCCCGAGCCCGCCTTTCTGATCACCAAGCCCTTCCAGCGCTCAACGGTCAAGGCGGCGATCTCGCAGGCGCTGTTCTTCAACACCGAAACGGTTCCGATATGATCGCGGAACGCGCGTGACCGCGTGACGTTAATCTGCTAGCCACCAGACGGGACGCACAGCGCGATGGACGACGAGGACCCACATCTCACCAAGACCGAAGCGCGCGCGGGATCGGCGCCGGGGATCGTGCGCATCGTGCTCATGGTCTCGCTGGTCCTGATCGTGGGGATCTTCATCGCGCTGCTGTTGTTCTGGCGGCAATAGGGACGCACACGGGGTCGATCGAAAAGTGACGGCAGCAGCCACCCGATGCGGCGCGCCATGCCGCGCGCCCGGCGCACTGCGGAGAAGGGCCGCGCTGTGAGCGGGACCCACTCTCCCGCTGAGGGGATCGAGCCCACGCCGCTTTCGGACGAGGATTTCCGCGATCAGCTCGGCCAGGTGATCCCCCATCTGCGCGCCTTCGGGCGCTCGCTTTCGGGTAACCGTGACACCGCCGACGATCTCGTCCAGGAAACGCTGCTCAAGGCCTGGGCCGCGCGCAAGCGCTTCCAGGCGGGCACCAACATGCGCGCCTGGACTTTCATCATCCTGAGGAACCTCTTCCTCTCGCAGATGCGCCGCTCGCGCTTCAAGGGCGAGTGGGACGACCTCACGGCCGACCGGCTGCTCGCGGCGCCCGCGAGCCAGGATCGCCACGTCGAGCTCGGCGACCTGCAGCGCGCGCTGATGCATCTCCCCGAACCGCAACGCGAGGCGCTGATCCTCGTCGGCGCGGGCGGCTTCGCCTATGAGGAGGCGGCCGAGATCTGCGGCTGCGCGGTCGGCACGATCAAGAGCCGCGTCGCGCGCGGCCGCGTCGCGCTCGAGGCACTGATGGCGGAGGGCAAGCTTTCATCGCGCCGCCATTACAGGCAGGATACGTCGAAGACCGCGCTGCAGGAAATCATGGCCGAGGTCGACGCGCTCAGCAACCGCTGAGGCGCCGCTAGCGGATTTGCTCGAGCAGCCGGTCCAGTTCGCGCGCGGCGCCGTCGCCGCCGCGCGCCGGCTCGAACGCCGTGCGCAGCGCGAGGCCGAGATTCTCCAACGGCGTTGGCGCGCCTACGCTCATATGGCGCGAGAGCCGGCCGTTGCTGACGGCGAGATCGTGATTGGCGGGCGAAACCATGCCGTTGTAACCGGCAACCCATGTTAAAGTTGCAACCGTTACGCTGCTGGCACAACAACGTGGCATGAAAAACACAGCGAGCGCCGCCGTTGCCGACGCCATCGACCGCGCCTCGCGCTGCTCGCCCTTCCTGCGCCAGCTGATCGAGACGAGCGGCGATCTGATGCCCCCGATCCAGCGCGGCGACTTCGCCGAGGCGATGCGATTGGCCGATGCGCGGGAGGAAGGCGACGATTCGCTCGCGGTGGCGCTGCGCCGCCAACGGGCGGGGCTCGCGCTGGTCCTCGCGCTCGGCGATCTCGCGGGCGCGCTCTCGCTCGAGCAGGTCGTCGAGCCGCTGTCCGACTT